>NZ_JANSIL010000011.1:0-34051 GCF_047462015.1 Synechococcus sp. R5-13
TTGTTCTCTGGTAGGGCAGAGCAGGCTCAGGGCTACTGAAAGCCCGCTCCGTACCGCTTAGCGGTCGGAGCCGGGTAGTTTACTTGTGCAGGGTCGGATGGTCAGTGGGCCGTAGAACTCCTCTTGGCACAGCTCCACCTGAGAGCGGGCAGCCATTAGCAGCAATGACCAGAAGACTTGAATGGGGTGAATGGTCCCGCTGCTGCCGTTTTGATAGCTTTTTTGGCAAAAGTGTTGCTGGAGATCGGCAAAGCTGATCTGGGTCAGACCCTGCTGCCAAAGCTGAGCCAGCAGAGATTCTAGCTCGGCGGTGGTTTCCAAAAGGTTTTCCGGGTGGGCTAGCTGAGTGATGGCCGACAGCGCTTGCTGGCGAGAAATCCGTTGGGCCAGCGGCTTTGGGGCAGCTTCGGGCTGGTGTTCCAGCAGGGTTTCCAGCTCTTGCAGGTGGGCGATGAGTTCTTTGAGGGTGATGGGCCGGGTACGTTGAAGACGGGGTGCTGCCCTGGGTTGCAACACGCGATCCAAGTGCGCCAAAGACCAGCTTGGCCAGGGATCCACTTCTACCTCCACCGGGCTGGGCTCACTTTCTTCTGCTTCTGGTTCTGCCAAAGCCATCGCCTTAAGATAGACCAACATGGCAGCGTGGAGCAGGGCTTGTCCCGACTCAGACAGGTCATGGCTGCTGCTGGTGGGAGCCATACGGGCCAGAAAGCGATCGATAACCTCGATGACCTGCACATCCCAGGGATCGATCTCGCCTCGTTCTGCCAAATCAATGAGCAGAGCAATTGCCTCTTCGGTCGGTGAGTAGGCCATAGCACCCCACAGCTCCCTGACCCTTACTGTAGCCCTCAGGCCGGATCCCGGCTATCTCTAGCCATCTCCCATGCCGATCCGAATCCTCTGGCTCAATCGCTGACGTGGTAATATAGAGATCCTGCTCTAGTCGATAGCTGCTAGAGTGGTATCTGCGGGCGGTTAGCACAGTGGTAGCGCACTTCCTTCACACGGAAGGGGTCACAAGTTCGAATCTTGTACCGCCCATACCCGCAAACCTGCTCCTGCAGCGAGCTTCAACAGTCCAAGTCCTTCTCCTGGAGGAGAGATACAGGCGGCTAGCAACGACTTTTTCCGCCCCGGGGTCTCCCTGAAGCGCGCCTTAGGGAGAGGGCTAATGGCTGTTGAGAACAACTCCGCTTGAGCTTCCAGCGTCTTTGCTGCCAGGCCAGTGGAGAAAGGGAAGAATGGTAGCCTAATAAAGGGTAGGGTTGAGGCCATGCAAGAATTTCGTCCCGCTAACGCGATCAGAAACCTTCGCTTCATACTCCTGGGCTTGTGGATCTTGAGCCTGCTCGTTCTCCTCATCCAAAACTGGGGATCCCCGGCAAGGGTTGTGGTGGGTGGGCAATCGGGATCCCCGCTTCCTCTATCGTTGGTGCTATTGGCCTCTTATGGGGCAGGGATGGGGCTGGGATTTTTGTATGTAGGCTCCTGGCGATTGCACGACCGGGTGTTCCAGCGACAGGCAATCCGTAAGTTAACTCAGTTGAGCGACCGAGTTCGCTTTTTGGAAGCCCAGCTGATTCCCCCCGACCACTATTTGCCCCAAGATCTGCCGGAGTACGAGCCGGATCCCCAAGCAGGCCGCTATTCCTATTCCAATATCCCGCCGGAACGCATTCGCGATCCCGCTCCTGAGGACGACGATGCGGCAGCAGCTCCCAACTGGCGGATTGTCCAGCGGCCCTACGCCGACGAGGAGGAGGAAGGATGGGATTCCTAAACTGGTGGAAATCGTCTGCCGCTCTTGCGTCTGAGCCCGACCCCCGCCCTGAACCGCGGGGACAGAACAACTATCTGCTCATCGTCCTAGACAGTTGCCGCTTCGACAGCCTGCTGGCGGCCAACCCCAAGCACTTGCTGAAGTTGGGCCCTCTGGAAAAGCGCTGGAGCTACGCTTCCTGGACGGCCCCTGCCCATTACAACCTGCTCATGGGCCTGCTGCCCCACACCAGCCCCATCCACGTTTTTGCGTCCGAGCACTACAAGCAAGATTATCTGCGCTACAACGAGCGGCTCGGCACCCGGCAACCCATTGAGTTCAAGCATCTGCTGCCTCATCTCTATTTGCCGACGCTGCTGAAGCATCAACTGGGCTACACCACCCACGCCATGGTCTCCATGCCGGTGCTCAACCCCAGCACGCTGCTGAATCGGGATTTCGATTCCTACCGCCTCATGCCCCAGCACAACGATATGGCGGCCATGGTGGAACAGTTGCGCTTCGAGCCGGATCGCCCCAGCTTTTACCTGTTAAACGTGGGCGAAACTCACTATCCCTACGCGCTGCCCGATGAGGATCCCAGCTTGTGGCCTCGTATTTCCGGGGTCAATGGGGTGTTGAAGCGGCTGGATGAGGGAGGAGAAGCAGGGATCCCCTTTTTCAATTCGGCCCAGTTGGAAGAGCTGCGGCAGCGACAGATCCAGGCGGTGCGCTACCTGGATGGGATCTTTGAACAGCTGTTCGACCTGGTTCCCAAAAACACCTACATCACGGTTACAGCCGATCACGGCGAACTGTTTGGGGAGGGAGGCTACTTCGGCCACGGCCCTATCCACCACGAAAAAGTGCTGGAGGTGCCTTTTATCGAGGGCAAGATTCGCTAGGATGAGGCCCTCACCCCCAGCCCCTCTCCCTGAGGACAAGGGTGGCCATCGATAGCCCAGCAACTGGGCTTACCAGGATTGAGCCTCTGTTTGCCTGCCGGTTAACGCGATCGCCTGAATCGCATGGGCAGAGCCTCTTCCCTTTTGGAGCAGCTAGATCTGCTGGGTCTCCGGCTTGGGCAGGGTGGGATCCCGGCGGGGTTCGCCGTTGGCGCTACTCGGACGGAGCCCTTGCGGGGATCCTTTTACACCGGAACCCAACCCATCTTCGGCGGCCAGGTCGGCAGAGCGGGCGATCTCGTAAAGGCTTTTCACCACACTGCTGAGGGGAATGGCGACGATCACGCCCAGGATGCCCCCCAGTTGCGCCCCCACCAACAGGGCAATCAAGATCCACACTGGATTTAGCCCGATCAGCTCTCCCATCAGGCGGGGGGCGATGACCCGATCCTTCACCTGCTGCACGATCAGGGAAACCAGCACCACTTTAAGGCTGAGCCAAATGTCCTGAAAGGCCAGCAACACCGCCGCCGCCCCAATGCCAATCACCCCCCCCACCAGGGGGATGACCTCCAGCAGGCCGATCAGCAGGCCAAACAGGAGCCCGAAAGGTACCCGCAAAAACCCAAAAACCGGCACCAGCATCAGGGCCATGATGAACCCCAACACCAACTGGCTGATGAGGAAGTTCTGAAAGCTGAGGGCTAGGGCTTCGCCAATGCGCGGCCCCCAAGGTTTGGGGAAGAGGCTGAGCAACCCCTGCCAGAACTGGCCCCCGTAGAGCAGCATGTAGAGGGCCAACACCAGCACCAGCACCAAGTCGATCACCTGGTTGAACGTACCCAGAAGGAGATCCAGGGATTGGCCGGCAATTTTCTCGGCGCTGGCCTGCAGGCGGTTGAGAAGGGTATTGACCAGCTCCGTCTGGCCAAGGTTGATGTTGCGCTCGGCGGCCCAAAGGCTAATCTGGTCGAGCCAATTTTGTAAGGTGTCCACCCACTCTGGGATCCGCGCCCCCAGCTGCACCACTTGCTTGGCCAAGACCGGCACCACGGCGATCCCCACCAAGACCAGCAGCACCACCGAGAGAGCAAAGACCAGGGTGACCGCCAAACCCCGACTGACCCGATAGCGCCGCAGCACCTGCACCGGGTAGTTGAGCAAAAAGGCCAGCACCGCTGCCGTCAGGATGGTGGTGAGCAAATGCCCAAACAACCGACCCACCTGTATGGCCAGCCAGCCGCTGATGACGATCAAAATCCAGGTGAGCAGCAACCGCTGCAGAGGAGAGAAACGATTCATGCCGGAGCCATCCCCAAGGGATCCCAAAGCGCTTAAAAACCCAGGATGCTATACCCACTATCCACGTAGATCACCTGGCCGGTAATGCCGCTGGCCAGGTCGCTGGCCAGAAAAGCCGCCACATTGCCCACCTCTATTTGAGTGACATTGCGCCGTAGGGGAGCTTTCTCCTCCACAGCATGCAGCATGGCATGAAAATCGGAAATGGCCGATGAGGCCAAGGTGCGGATTGGGCCGGCAGAAATGGCGTTCACCCGGATCCCGGCAGGGCCCAGCTCGGCAGCCAGGTAGCGGACACAGGTTTCCAGGCCCGCTTTGGTGACGGCAGCCATGTTGTAGTTGGGCACCACTCGCACTCCTCCCAAGTAGGTCAAGGTGAGGACACTGCTGCCGGATCTCAGTAGGGGCTTGGCAGCCCGGCAGAGGGCAATCAGGGAGTAGGTGCTCACATCCATGGCCAGGGCAAACCCCTCCCGCGAGATATCGCTGAAGTTGCCGCTCAGCTCCTCTTTTTTGACATAGGCCAGGCAGTGAACCAGAATATCGACCTGACCCCATTTTTCGGTTACCCCCTGAAACAGATCGCTGATCTGCTGATCGCTTTGCACGTCGCAGGGGAGGAGAAAATCTGGCTGCAAGGGATCCGTGAGTTGCTGAACTTTGGTTTTGAAGCGATCCCGCTCGTCCGGCAGATAGGTAACCCCTAGGCTGGCCCCCGCTTTGTGCAGTTGCTGAGCAATGCCCCAGGCAATGGAGCGCTCGTTGGCAATGCCGGTTACCAAGGCTTTCTTTCCCGTCAGCTGTAGCATGGCAAAAAAAGTAGGGGTGTATTCCTTTCTATCCTCCCACAGGTGGGAGCTGGGGCTGGGAGAAGGGATCCCAGGCACTCCTGAACTCCCGTTAAAAAGGCCCGGCTTCCACAATGAAAGTCCTTTTGGTTGAAAAGGAATATTGTCTGCTGGATCTCCGCAGCCCTGTTACCCGTGCCGAAATCATCGAGCACCCGTGGTCGTTGGAAGATACCTCCCTCAACCGGGCTGATAGGTGGAAGCCACGTGCAGTTCCTTGAGCTGCTTCGCCTCAACGCTGGAAGGAGCGCCGGTGAGCAAACATCGCGCCTGCTGGGTTTTGGGAAAGGCGATGACATCCCGGATGGAATCTTCCCCGGCCAGCAACATCACCAGCCGATCCAGGCCGTAGGCAATGCCGCCGTGGGGCGGGGTGCCATACTCAAAGGCTTCCAACAAAAAGCCAAACTTGTCCCGCGCCTGTTCGGGGGTGAGGCCAATCGCTTGAAAAACCTGCTCCTGAATTTCCCGCTGGTAAATCCGCAGGGATCCCCCTCCTACTTCCACGCCGTTCCACACCAGGTCATAAGCCTGGGCCCGCGCCGTTTTCAGGTCGGCCAAGTCGTCGGGGTGGGGGGCGGTAAAGGGGTGGTGCAGGGCTTCCAGGCGATTTTCTTCGGCGTTGAACTCAAACATGGGAAAGTCGGTGATCCAGAGGAGATTCAAGGCGTTCTCTGGGATCAAACCCAGCTCCTGGCCCAGGTGCAGCCGCAGCCGGCCCAAAGACTCGTTCACCACTGCCGCCGGCCCTGCCCCAAACAGCAACAGATCCCCTGGCTTGGCCTGGGTGAGATCCAGCAACCGCTTCTCCTGCTCGGGGCTCAAGCTCTCTTTCAGGGCGCCGATGGTATCGAGGCTGTCGGGCCGCACCCGGATAAAGGCCAAGCCGCCCGCCCCATACTGGGTGACCAGCTTGAACAGATCCCCGCCTGGTTTGATGCGGGTGTTGGAGATCTTTTCATCGCCGCCGGGCACTGGCAGGATTTTGATCAAACCGCCCTCAGCCAGCACTTTGGCGAAGACTTTGAATCGGGATCCCTGAAACACCTCCGAAACATCCACCAACTCCATCCCAAAGCGGGTGTCAGGCTTGTCGGAGCCGTAGCGGGCCATGGCCTCGGCATAGGTCAGGCGCGGGAAGGGACGGGGCAGGTGGATCCCTTTGACAGTTTTGAAGATATGGCAGATCAGTCGCTCGTTGAGCTCCAGGATCCCTTCTTGATCCATGAAGCTCATCTCCATGTCCAACTGGGTGAACTCCGGCTGCCGATCCGCCCGCAGATCCTCATCCCGAAAGCAGCGGGCGATCTGGTAGTAGCGATCCACGCCAGCCACCATCAGCAGCTGCTTAAAGAGCTGGGGCGACTGCGGCAGGGCAAACCACTCGCCGGGGTTGACGCGGCTGGGCACCAGGTAGTCTCTGGCCCCTTCTGGGGTGGAGCGGGTGAGAATGGGAGTCTCCACCTCGACAAAGCCCTCCTCGTCTTCTAGGAAACGGCGGATGGCCTGGATGACCCGGTGGCGCAGTTGCAGGTTACGGGACATGCGCTCCCGCCGCAAATCCAGGTAGCGATAGCGCAGGCGGATCTCTTCTCGCACTTCCTCTGCTTCTTCTCCCGAGACGCTGAAGGGGAGCTGCTTGCCGACTGGACTGAGCACTTCCAACTGTTCGGCGTAGATCTCGACCTCGCCGGTGGCCAGGCGAGGGTTGAAGGAGTCGGGGGGCCGTTGCTGGACAGTTCCCGTTACCCGCACCACATATTCGTTGCGCACTTCCCCCGCCAGTGGATATGACTGCGGAGTTTTCTGCGGATCCGCCACCAGTTGCACAATGCCAGAGCGATCCCGCAAATCCAGAAAGATCACCCCCCCGTGGTCGCGGCGGCGGTCGATCCAGCCGTAGAGGGTGACGGTCTGGCCAATGTGGGCCGGGCGGACTTCGCCACAGTAGAGGGTGCGGGCCGGGCGATGGATGGCAGCAGGCATGGAAGAGGTGAGAGAACAAGGGTCTGAGCCCCTATCATACAAAACTCAGACCTCCTGCCTCGACTCAGCTTCTCAAGAGCATTCAGGGGATCCGCCCAAGGCTGCCACGATGGTGCAGGTGTTGAGGCGCATCATGGCGATGTAGGTTTCAGCACCGCTGCCTGGCTCTCCCAAAGAGTCCGAGTACAGTTTCTGTTCGGCTACCTTGACCCCGGCTTCGGTGGCCACCGTTTGGAGGAGAGCGGGGTTGAGGGTGGTCTCGGCAAAGACAGCCGGCACCTGTAGAGCGCGGATCTCGGCCACCAACCGGGCCACAGTCTGGGCGCTGGGCTGTTCTTCGGTGCTGATCCCCAGAAGGGATCCCCCCATTTTCAGGCCGTAGGCTTGGGTGTAGTAGGCAAAGGCATCGTGAGTGGTCACCAAAACCCGGTTGGGAGGGGGGATGGTCTGAATTTGCTCCCCAATCCAGGCATGAAGCTCCTCCAGCTCTGCTCGATAGGCAGCAGCATTGGTTTGGAAGAAGGTCGCCTCGCCAGGCACCTGTTCCGCCAGCTCTTGGGCGATGCGCTCCACCATGAGGATGACGTTTTCCACATTGCCCCACACGTGGGGGTCGGGAGTGGGGATCCCATCCTCGTTGGCAACAATAGGTTCAAGGATCTCGGCCAAGGCAACCCGCCGCGCCTGTTGGGCTGTGGCCTCGATGAGGCGCATCAACCCCGGCTCCAGGTTGTAGCCGTTGTAAAACACCAAGTCTGCCTGCTCTAGGGCCACCCCATCCGCCGGCGTTGGCTCGTAGATATGGGGATCCATCCCCGGCTGCAGCAGGCTGGTGAGCTGGATGCGATCTTGGCCCACCTGCTCTACCCAATCGGCGATCAACGTAGTGGTAGCCACAACGCGGGGACGCGCCCATCCCGAACCGGCCAAGGCCAGAAAACTGCCGTTCCCGTCAGCGAGACAGAGTCCTATTGCCAAGCCGAAGGCTGCTACCCAACGGCGCCGCCCCCAAAGGAAGACAAGACTTTTGATCATCGTTTCATGGTTTAGATGTCCCTTTAGGGTACACTGGACTTACTCGAAAATGAAAGCAAAATGAAAAAGCAATCTGCTCCTCTCCCTCTTCGCCCGGCCAGGGGATCCCTGGTGGTGCGGGATCTGACGGTGTGTTACGGCAGCCTGCGGGTGCTGCAAGGGATCCAAGCTGAAATCGCGCCGGGGCGCATCACGGGCATCCTCGGGCCCAACGGAGCCGGCAAAAGTACGTTTCTCAGAGCGCTGCTGGGGTTGGTGCCGCTGGAACGGGGGGAAGTGCGCTACGGCGGACAAGCGCTGCGGGGAGAGCAAGTGGCCTATGTACCCCAGCGCTCGGCCATCGACTGGACGTTTCCCGCCACGGTGTGGGATGTGGTGCTAATGGGTCAGGTGAAACCCACCGGCTGGTTCCGTCGCATCGGCAAGGAGGGACGGCGGCGGGCTGCCCAAGCTCTGGAGCGGGTGGGGATGGGAGCCTATCGGGATCGCCCCATTGGAAAGCTGTCGGGGGGACAACAGCAGCGGGTGTTCCTGGCGCGGGCCTTGGCCCAAGCAGCGGAGATCTACGCCCTTGACGAACCCTTTGCCGGGATCGACCAGCCCAGCGAAGCTATTTTGTTCCAGGTGTTGCGGGAGCTGGCAGATGCCGGCCACATCGTGATGGTGGTGCACCACGATTTGGGGCAGGCCCGGGCCTACTTCGACGAAGTGCTCCTCCTCAACCGTGTCTTAATTGCCCAGGGATCCCCGCGGGAGGTGTTGCAGCCAGCGGTGTTGCAGCGGGCCTATGGCCGAGCCCTGCTGCTGGACTCAGCTGCCTAGGGAGAGTTTGAGGTCAACAACGTTATGGAATGGCTCTGGCACAGCCTGGCGGATCCCTTGAGTTTTGCCTTCATGCAACGGGCTCTGCTGGTGGCGGTGGCCGTCGGCATTCTCTGTGCCGTGGTGGGCAGCTATCTGCTGGTGCAAAGCTTGGCCCTCCTGGGGGATGCCATCAGCCATTCGCTGCTGCCGGGCCTGGCCATTGCCTACATGCTGGGCCTCAACCTGTTTGTGGGAGCCTTTGTGGCCGGTCTCCTCAGCGCCCTCTTGATTCAATGGATCCGCTCCGCCAGCCCCCTCAAGCCGGATGCAGCCATGGGGATCGTCTTTTCGGCCTTTTTTGCCTTGGGGATCCTGTTGATCACTTTGATCCAACGGCGGGCTCGCATCGATCTCAACCACTTCCTCTTCGGCAACCTCCTGGGGGTGAATGCTGTCGATGTGCTGACAGTGGTGGGCATCACCCTTTTGGTGTTGGGGTTAGTGGCCCTCTTCTTCAAGGAATTGACCTTTTACAGCTTCGATCCCTTGGGGGCCAAAGCAGCCGGCCTGCCCACCGAGCGGCTGGGGTGGGGGCTGATGGTGCTCACTTCCCTGACGTTGGTGGCCAGCATGAAGGCAGTGGGCGTGCTCTTAGTGTTGGCCATGCTGATCACGCCAGCGGCAACCGCCTATCTGGTGGTGCCTCGATTGCACCAGGTGATGCTGTTGGGATCCCTATTTGGGGTGAGCGCCAGCCTGCTGGGGATGTACGCCAGCTACTACCTCAATGTGGCCTCCGGCCCGGCCATCGTCCTGGTGGCCTCCGCCTGGTTTAGCCTGGCCTTTCTGGGCAGAGTGTTCTCAGGAACGCGCTAGAAACCAGGGATCGCGGGTTGGGATCCCTGGCTCAAACCTCATCTGAGAAAGGGTAGATGCATGTTAACTCAAAAGCGGGAAGAGCGGCCATCCCGACCGCCTGCGCTGGTCTGCCGAGGCAACGCCTTGTTGACCCTCAGATCCCGGCCCATCCAAGTAGCACCGTCCAGCTCGTCGATGGCCTTTTGCTCATCGGCTTCGTTTTCCAGTTCCACAAAGGCAAAACCTCGCTTACGGCCAGTCTCCCGATCCACCGGCAGCTTAATTTGCTTAACGGTGCCGTATTCGGCGAACACAAGCCGCAGGTCTTCTTCGCTGGCCTTGAAGGACAAATTACCTACAAAAATGGTCATGGTGTAGCAAACTCCGAACCTTACCCTTTAGCGTTCAGTTCGGAGGCTCACCTGGTTAAACCATTCGCTCAATCCGAACCTCATGCCAACCACATCTTAGTCTTCCCAATGGCATTTGCAAAGCCATCCTTCCAGCTTTTTGTCCGAGAATTGGGAGAAGCTTTTGTAGCAAGATGGAAACTCAGGATCCTAACCTTCATGGGCGATTGCTTTGGCCCAACGGTTGGCGTTTGGGAGTGCCGGGAGAGCGGGGATAAGGAGGCGGCGTGGGGGCTACTTTCTCCAGCAGTAGGCAGTGGCGCACCCCACGGCTGCGGGGTGTAGTGAAGGCTTCTACATGGATCAGTTTTCCGCCCAGGAGCTCAAGGGCCTGCTCCAAAGTTTGGGCTTCTGCCTCGGTCCAATGGCCGCGATAGAGGATGGCGCGTCCCCCCACCTTGAGCAGAGGCAGGCAATACTCGGCGCAGGTCTCCGCCGAGGCCAGGGCCCTGGCCAGAGCAATATCATAGCTGCCCCGTTCCTGCGGGTCTTGCCCCCAAATTTCGGCCCGCTGAGCCACTGCCCGCGCTTGGGTGAGGGAGAGCCTTTGCAAGGTGTCCTGTACAAAGGCAATCTTGCGTTGGGTGCTGTCCAGCAGGGTAAAGCGGGTTTGGGGCAGGGCAATTTGGGCCGGGATCCCTGGAAACCCTGCCCCGGTGCCGATGTCGATCCCCCGCCAGGGCTGAGCTTGGATTGCCTCCCAGGATCCCAGCAGGCGTAGGCCCCGCAGCGAATCCCACAGGTGTTTCTCCCAAAAGTCGATGGGATCGGTGATGCGGGTCAGGTTCTGGGTTCGGTTTCCGGCCATCACCAGCGGATAGAGCTGTTGCAGTTGTTGCTGCTGCTGTTCAGAAGGCTGCCAACCCAGCTCCGCCAGCCAGCTTTCCCACAGCGTCTTGAGCTGTGGGGGCTCAGAGGAAGAAGCGTCAGCCTTCTTCATCCCAGGGATCCCAGTTTCAATCCAGCGGGGATGGCTCTGTCGGCCCAGCCTTTCAGCTCTTGGGTCAAGCCCTGCAAAGAACGGTCGGTGCCCAGCAGCTCTTGGTTTAAGCAAACCAACTCCTGCAAATCCAGCTCCTGACAGCTGGCCCAATCTTCCGCCAGCAAGTTAATCGGCTGCGGCTGAGCCTGAAGCAACTGATGAGAGGCCAACTCCAGCTCTACATTCAAAAGCACCTGCTCCAACCGCTCTACCCGCTCCTGCATTTGCGCCAGCAGGGCTGCCAACTGCTGACAGCAATGGTGAACCCGCTGAGCATAGACCTTGAGCGGCAGGGTCAGCGGCAGCAACGACTCAGACAACAGTTGAATCAGGTGCTGGGCCTCCAGTTCTTCCAGTTGCAGGTCTTGCCAAATGGCGTGGTAAAGATGGAGCGAAAGACGACAGGTTTCCAGGCGCTGGTAGCAGGGCTGTAATACAGAACCGCGCAGCTCCTGCAGATAGTCGGCCCACAGTTGCCCAGCCTCTACTACCCAACCTGTCTGGAAAAAACTCCACCCCTGGGCCAACAGCCAACTGATCAACAGGCCCGCCAACAATTGGTTTTTTTGTCGCAACAGGAAAGGCGAAAGGTGCTCTCCCCAAACGGCTAACCCCAGCCAGATCAGGGCAGCCAAAGTCAAATGGGGCAAGCTGATCATCTCGGCCAACAGCTGGGCAGACCAGCGCTGGCGCAGCATCCAGATCACCCCGGCGCCCAAGCTGTACAGCCCTCCCCCCAACAGTGGGATCAACACCAGCCACAGGGGTTGTCCCCTCCACAGGTGCGATAGTGACCCATCTTCGCCCAGCGCATCCCAACTGAGCAAGTACAAAGCCAGCAGAGCCAAAACCACGACCCAGCCCTGCTGTCGCTTGAGACGGCGGGCTAGAAGACGACGGCGGCGGCGCAGATAGGTTTGAAAGGACTCGGCAACAATCGACATAAAAAAATGGCACTGCGGATCCCTACCAATACCCCCACCGGCCTGGAGCGCTCCTTCACGATCATAAGTCTTAACTTTGCTAGGTCATCTGGCTTCTGTATTGCGTTGTTGGCGGGAGTCATGCCCAGCCGGTGGCCAGCTTTTTCAGGGGCTCATCAGGCGGTTTTTCGGCGAGACTCCTCCGAGAAGCGCTGTTTTCTCGGCAAGCCTGACAGAGGCTTTTTAGAGCAGGCAGCCGCGTGCAAGCTCTCCACCCCTGTTACCATGGAAGAGCCCTTAATGTTTCTTTCGTATCCATCGTATCCATAGCCAAGCTAGTCTCTTGGACCGGCTTTTTTATTGTGCACTGTGCCAGGTTTTGTGATCCCTTCTGCATCTCCTCCCAGTTCCGGCCTTTCCCCCCTCGAAGTGCAGCGCCAGATGATCGTCATTCTCGATTTTGGATCCCAGTACTCTGAGCTGATTGCCCGCCGCATTCGCGAAACCCACGTCTATTCGGAAATCCTTTCCTATCGCACCTCTGCTGAGCAACTGCGGCAACTGCAACCGCAGGGCATTATCCTCTCCGGGGGCCCCAACTCGGTGTATGAGCCAGCCGCTCCGGTGTGTGACCCCGAGATTTGGAACCTAGGGATCCCGGTTCTGGGGGTGTGCTACGGCATGCAACTCATGGTGCAGCAGTTGGGGGGCAAGGTGGAAGCAGCCCAGAAGGGGGAATATGGCCGTGCCGCTCTGCACATTTTGGATCCCACCGACCTGCTCACCAACCTGCCGGAAAACAGCATCATGTGGATGAGCCACGGGGATTCGGTTACCGAACTGCCGCCGGGCTTTCACACCTTGGCCTCTACCGACAACACCCCCTGTGCCGCCATTGCCGATCCAAGGCGTCGTCTCTACGGGGTGCAATTTCATCCGGAGGTGGCCCACTCAGAGGCTGGCGCCTTTCTCATCCGCAACTTTGTCTATCACATCTGCGGTTGCGAGCCCACCTGGACAACGGCAGCTTTTCTGGAGGAAGCCATTCGAGAGGTACGTGCCCGTGTGGGCAATAAGAAGGTGCTGTTGGCCCTCTCGGGGGGGGTAGACAGCTCTACTTTGGCTTTTCTGCTGCACAAGGCCATCGGCGACCAGCTCACCTGCGTGTTCATCGACCAAGGGTTTATGCGCAAGGAAGAGCCCCAGCGGCTGCTGCGCCTTTTCCAAGAGCAATTTCACATTCCCGTCCACTACGTGGATGGCCAGGAGCGGTTTCTCCGGCAGTTGCAGGGGGTTACCGATCCCGAAGAAAAACGCAAACGAATTGGGGCAGAGTTTATTCGCGTGTTTGAGGAAGAATCCCAGCGGCTGGGTCCTTTTGAGTACTTAGCCCAAGGCACTCTCTACCCAGACGTGATCGAGTCTGCCAATACCCATGTGGATCCGGTTACTGGAGAACGCATTGCCGTCAAGATCAAAAGCCATCACAATGTCGGCGGCCTGCCCGAAAATCTGCGCTTTAAGCTGGTAGAGCCTTTGCGCAAGCTCTTCAAAGACGAGGTGCGGCAACTGGCCCGCTCTTTGGGTCTGCCGGAAGAGATTGTGGGCCGCCATCCTTTTCCGGGGCCGGGGCTGGCCATCCGCATTGTAGGCGAGGTTACCAAAGAACGGCTGGAAACCCTGCGAGAAGCGGACATGATCGTGCGGCAGGAGATCAACCGCTCCGGCTACTATCCCAAACTTTGGCAAGCCTTTGCCGTGCTGCTGCCAGAGGTGCGGTCGGTGGGGGTGATGGGGGATAAGCGCACCTATGCCTGCCCGGTGGTGGTGCGGCTGGTTACCAGCGAAGACGGTATGACCGCCGATTGGGCGCGAGTTCCCTACGACCTCTTGGCCACCATTTCCAACCGCATCGTCAACGAGGTGCCCGGCATCAACCGCGTGGTTTACGACATCACCTCCAAGCCCCCTGGCACCATCGAGTGGGAGTAGGCGGGATCCCTTGCGTCTGGCCTCGATTCCCGGCTGGATCGATGGCTACCTATGGCCAGCTTCCGGCAGGGAATAGGAAGGGCTTGAGCTGAAGGGCTGAGCGGCTTGGACTTCCATTCGGGCCAAAGTCGTAGCGGCATCCGCCAGTTGCAGAGCAAGGTTGGCACGGCTAATCGGATCCCGGGCATTCCAGAGATCCTGTCCCAAACAGAACACCCGATAGCGAAAGGCTTTGATCGAGCGCGATGGGATGACCTTGACAGTCATAGCTACAACCTCTTCTCCACAGAGACGTGAATAGTCAGCAGAACCCGCTCGGGCTCAAGGTAAACAAATGTTACCAAAACAACCTCGTCCTCAGAGGTAATGCTTACCGGGCAGGTGGCTTTCGGGGGTTCCACCCGTTCATGCCGTACCCCCACAGTGTATTCTCCAATTGGCAGGTCATCAAATCCAGCGTCCGCATAGATCAACTCAATGGTTTCTTCTGCAATCAACTGCCCCTCTCGCTCCAGGAAACTGAGAAAAGGGATCCCATCGATGGAGGTGAGCGCGTTGTTGGCCTGGTTGCGGATCATCACGAAGATGTCGGACATGGAGAGTGGGCCATCACCTCAGGGGTTTATGATCGAGGGTGCTGGAATGTAGCCCGACTTTCTTTAGCCTGGACTGCCGCCAAGTCCTGATTCAGCGACCAAACCCTTGACCCCGCGTGGCCGGGCGGGCAAGACAGGCTTGGAGTTTTTTCCGCAGCTGGGCTGTATCGAGGCGCTGACCGATGAGCACCAACTGGTTTTTGGGCTGGCGAGGCCACTCATCGCTGCTGAGGGTATAGCGCCGACCGCTGAGGTGAAAGATATGTCGCTCTGGGCTTTCCTCGAACCACAACACCCCTTTGGCACGAAAGACTGCATCGGGCAACTCGTTGAGAAAATTTTGGAAAGCATCCAAAGAGAAGGGTTGATCGCTCTCAAAGGCTAGGGAGTTAAAGCCGTCGGCCTCGATGTGGCTGTGATGGGAGTGGTGGTGGTCATGATCGTGCTCATGGTCATGGTGGTCGTGACTGTCGTGATCATGGGCTTCTTCTCGGGGCAAGGAACTGGCCTGAAACAAATCGGTATCCAAGATCAGCTCCAGGGGGACTGCGCTGTTGACGGTGCGCAAAATGCGGGCATCTTCTTTGATCTCGCGGATGCGTTTTTCCAGACGCTCGATCTCGGCTTCCTCGACCAAATCGATTTTGTTGAGGAGAATCACATCCCCATAGGCAATTTGGCTGTAGGCCACGTCGCTGTTGAACAGATCGGGGGCAAAGTTGGTGGCATCTACCAGGGTGATAATCGAGTCTAGCCGCGTCAGATCTCGCAATTCTGGCCCCAAAAAGGTGAGGGCCACCGGCAAGGGATCCGCCAATCCCGTAGTCTCCACCACCAGGTAGTCGATCTTGTCGGAACGTTCCATCAACCGCAACACGCTTTCGGCGATGTCGTCCCGGATGGTGCAGCAGATGCAGCCGTTGTTCAGCTCCACCAAGTCTTCTTCGCTGGAGACGATCAGTTCCGCATCGATGCTGATCTCGCCGAATTCGTTGACCAGCACCGCTGTGCGCATCCCTTTCTGGTTGTTGAGGATGTGGTTGAGAAGGGTGGTTTTCCCACTGCCCAAAAAACCTGTGATGATGGTGACAGGTAAGCCTCGCTTAGGCACTTCGATGGTTGCGGTCATAGAGTGGCAGTGATCCGATATAGAGGGAACTCTTCCACTTTACCCTCATTGCCCTTGTCCCCTGAGGCCGGGTGAACCTCTCAGATGCGGTCGGTAGAGCCTTTGCGCCTCGGCATTGGCGGCGTCGCCAGTGTGGCCCTGGCTCTCCCAACTCGGCGGCCTCTCTCTTTCTGGCTTACTCTTCAGGGTCAGATTGCTTCCTCTAATCCCCTGGCCCTGAAAGTAGGGTTATTTCGATTCAAACTGGGACAATGCACCCAACACCTAAAACGTTGAACGCAGGGGGCCAGAGAGCTGTTCTCAGTGGCCCACGGGTCTCACCCTAACCTGAAGTGACTATCGATAACATCCCTAGGTAGACTATAGTGCTGACCCACCCCAGCTTGGCCTGTCGGGATGCCTACCTGTCCTGGGTTACTTCCACCTGGTTGCCCGGCTCTAGGCTGACGCGGAACTGTTGGGCGCCTGTTGGCAAGGGATCCGGTGTCAGATCGGGCAGGTTGGCAAAGGGGGTTTCGGCGCGACGCTCCCGGGCCAGCGCATCCTCCGGCTCGGCGGCCAGGGGGGATCCCGTCCTATCCACCGTTACCCGGTAGACCAAGCTCTCTGGCCAATCGGGGGGAGACTGCCACTGCTCTGCCAAAATGTCTCGCAGACGGGAAAGGGGATCCGCCCCTGCTGCCTCTCTTCCCGCTGTTGGGTCAGATTCTTGGAGGGATGTGGCCAAAGGCTGCGATTGACCCGTCAAGGCAGGGATGGTGAGCTGCTCTTGCGGGGAAGGGGAACCTGTGGGATCCCTAGGGGGGCGACTGGCCCAGATCCCAACACCGGCCACAACTGCGATCCCGCCCACCAGCAGGGCAG
The DNA here is from genome assembly GCF_047462015.1 of Synechococcus sp. R5-13. Lineage (NCBI taxonomy): Bacteria > Bacillati > Cyanobacteriota > Cyanophyceae > Synechococcales > Synechococcaceae > Synechococcus > Synechococcus sp. R5-13. Next base: position 16,397 of record NZ_JANSIL010000011.1, read on the forward strand.
CGATCCCGGTGGGCTGTCGATACCAAGCCCGCGTCACCGGAGTTCCCAGATTGGCCAGTTGGGGAATGTCATCCGCCACCTGGGAGAGGTTCTCCAGCAGGTCGTACAACTGCGTCATCGACAAATCCACCTGCGCGATGCGATCTTCCCCTTGGCGCACCGTGAGGCGATGAAAAATAAAATCAAGCGGACGGATGGCAACGGTACCGCTGAAGGTTCCCTTGGGTTCCCCACTCAAGTGGGATCCCACGTAGCGGTCGATTACGGTGATCAAATCGTTGAGCCAAACGTTATCGCCGTGTAAAGTTTTGACTGTCTCCCCCTGGCGGATTTCCAACTGACACTCGAAGCTGTGCTGGATGGCTTGCGGCGGCAGCGTTGAAGCGGTGTCCGAAGAATTGGAATGGGCGGGGGCTTCTCCCCGTACAGTCAGCGTAGAAGTGGGTTGTTGATAGGTGTGGCTAATCAGGGTGAGGCTGGGCATGGCAACTGCGGGCGAACAACACGGGTAGAGGGCTACAGAGGCGATAACAGAGGTGATAATTGACGAAACTGCCTCAAGAAGAGGGTGAGGTATCGGGGCCGGAGCTGTGGGCTACCCCCTCTTCTTCCAGATCGCTGCCGGCAGGCAAATCCATCTCAGGACGGCTGAGCAAGGCTTTCCACAGGCGCTGAGCGCCTTTCGGGCTACTGTAGAACATCAGCTCAATCAAGATGCGCAGGGCCAGCTCGGTGAGGCTATTCTCATCGCGCACGTCCCCATCCACCATGCGGCTGCGGTAGTGAGAGAGGAATTCATCCAAGTAATCTCCCACCAGCGGCTGACGGAAGGGGCTGAGCTCTTGATCGACAGCGGCTTCCAGTTGCTCCAAGGTGCTGCGGATACGGGCTTGTTGCTGAGCAGCCAGATAGGCAATCACCATCACCAGGGCGCGGGCCTCTTCGATATCCACCTTTTTGCGCCCACCGCTGCTGCGGCGCAAGGGGTTAGCATTGCGCAGTCGCCAGAGGGTCACCCGGTCGCCAATCTGCTCTTCCAAGTTGAGGGCTTTGGCTGCGGCCAGAACCGCTTCGGAACTTTCTCCGCTCAGGGACTCCAACCCCAGCAGTAGCAAGTCCAACTGGGCTTTGATGGTACCGGTGGCTGTGTTCAGGCCAACGGGCCGACTGTCTAACTGAATGTGCTTGTGTTCCACCGTCACGCTGTCAATGGGAGCTTTGGGTTTCGACGAAACTCTATGATCTCCTGTCCAAGCCAAACCTGCAACCTACCTCCCTGCGCTCTAGTCTAAAAGACTTTGGGTATGCTAGACTGCTCGCCAGCCTGCCGAGAGTTGAGCTCTCAGGGTTCTTCCCCAAAACGGGGTAACTCTGGATGCATCTTAGACCAATAAGAATGGGTTTTCTGGGCCGGTTTCTGTTTCGGCAACACCCCTACTCCTAGCTGAACTTGGGCTTTTGGACTCAGGGGGATGGCTACTTATAATGGGGAAAGCAGCTGCTGCTTTGGCCTTTAAGAGCTAAGTGACTACCCACCTTCATTGAGTTTCCCTTTTGTTGACACCAGCGACTCTAGGTGCAGCTTGATTCATCATGGCCTCTTCTGCTCGCTGCAGTACTCAGCCTGTCCCTGTTCACTGGGTCTTGATCTTCAGGGATCGATTGGGGCAGAGGGGGGTTGTTCTGGATAGTATCTATTACTCAGTGGGACGGTCTAAAGACAATCATATTCGCCTTTACGATCCCTGCGTCTCTCGGAAACACGCTTCCCTCATCCGCATCCCAGGTTCAGGGCCAACTGCACAGGGATCCCTGCAGTACAGCTACATGGTATTCGATGGCAGTCCGGGATCCAGGCCCAGCACCAATGGCCTATTCGTCAACGGAAAACGGGTTTTGTCCCATCGCCTTCAGCTTCTAGATAAGATAAGGTTTGGGCCGAACGTAACAGCAATTGTGGAGACAACGGATCGACTCAGCCCGGAAACCCTAGCCAAGTTATTGCAGCCTCTGGATGCTGCTAGCTCTACATCCCCATCCACCTTTGATTTTAATAAAGACACGGAGCCGAACCCGGAAAACCTGGCTCAGCCAGAGGAAGAGGATTTCACTGTTGCCTAAGCCAACCCAACCAGTCTTCTGAATCCTCCTGTGCCCCCCATCCCACCTGCTCTGAGCGGCTACTGGCAAAATGCCTTTGACCTAGAAGCCCATCTGGGATCCTTCCTGGGCCTTGGGGCTGCCGATCTGCGGGAGAAACTGCAGGCAGGGCAGCAGCAATTGGCGGAGTTGGGCCGGCGAGACTTTGGCTGGGATCGGGCAGATGCGTTTTATCGGGATCAGGTGAGATCCGCCTATCTGCTGGATTTGGCGGCTTGGCACCTGAGCAGCACCGACTACATCGGCGATACCTTACGCCTGGTGGCGGATCATGCCCGCGGGTTGGTGTTGGATTTTGGCGGCGGCATCGGCACCCATGCTATCGGGGCGGCCCTCTGCGCAGCGGTGGATCAGGTGATCTTCTGGGATATCAACCCCATCCATCGGCAGTTTGTGCAATGGCGGGCGGAAAAGCTGGGCTTAACCGAGCGCATCCACTGTCCAGAAAACTTCCCAGAAGAGATCTTTTTTGACACGGTCATCTGCTTCGATGTGGTGGAACATCTGGCGGATCCGGCAGCGCAGTTGCGGCAGTTTTACGACTGGCTCAAGCCGTCAGGTAAGCTTTTGATCAACTGGTACTTTTTCAAGGGGTTTAACGGCGAGTTTCCTTTTCACCTGGACGACCCGCAAAAGGTAGAGCAATTCTTTCAGGTGCTGCAAAGCTGTTTTTTGGAGGTGTTTCACCCCTATTTCATTACCGCCCGCTGTTACCGCAAGTGGGATAAAAGCTGAGATTGGAGAAAACCAAGGTGCTGCGCTATTTGCGGATATTGTGGCTGTTTTGGAGCACCTCAATCGCGGCAGAAATGGAGTACCGTGCCAATTTTTTCTTTGCCAGCCTCAGCAGTCTGGGTGGCTTGGGATCCGCTCTGTTTGGGCTGTCGTTGTTTTACCAGCAGGGGCACCGGCTGGGCGGTTGGAGTTGGCCGGAAGCCCTCATCGTGTTGGGGGTGTTCACCATTCTGCAGGGGGTGTCGGCCAGTCTCTTTAACGTCAACCTCAATCGCATTGTGCAGCAGGTGCAGGAAGGCACCTTGGATTTTGTTTTGCTAAAGCCAATAAGCAGCCAGTTTTGGCTGTCGGCCAGGGTGTTTTCCCCCTGGGGCCTGGTGGATATCGGCTTTGGCCTGTTGCTGATTCTCTACGCCGGGATCCAGCTCCATTTGCCTGCTTGGGTCTATGCTCTGGGGCTGCTGCCTCTGCTGCTGGGGCTGATCATCCTCTACAGCCTCTGGTTTATGTTGGGAGCCACCAGCATTTGGTTTGTCAAAATCTACAACGTCACCGAGGTGCTGCGGGGCCTAGTAGAGGCAGGACGATTTCCGATAGTGGCCTATCCGGTGGCCTACCGCGTGTTTTTCACCTTCGTCGTGCCGGTGGCTTTCTTGACCACCATCCCGGCGGAGACCCTGCTGGGGCGAGCCCAATGGCCGTGGCTGCTGGGATCCGCTCTGCTGGCGGCAGGGCTGTTGTGGGGATCCCATCTCTTCTGGCGCTTTGCCCTGCGCTTCTACACCAGCGCTTCCAGTTAAAGTCTGGGCCAAAAAGCTTGGATCCCAGGCATCCGAGTTCTGGGGAGTTGAGTAATTTCTACAGACGCGCCCCATGCGCTGCCATCGCAGAGAACAACTGCCTTCTCCTTCACAAGGCAGAGGGGATCCCAGCCTGCAGCCGGGATCCGGGAGTTCTCTCGATGGACTGCAAAAAAAGGTTTCCACTACAGCGATCTGCAGCCACACATCCTGTGGTTTGGGGGGCGACTTGTCCTGTCAGTGATTTTGATGGTCTGTCGATCTTTTGAGGAGCATTTTCAATGCACAAACACCCGAGCTTTGTAGCAGCCTCTGTGGTAGCCGGTGGTTTTGCCCTGTTGGGCTGCGGCAGCAGCACTTCGTCTTCGATGATGCCTTTCCAAGCGGATTTGGTGGCTTTGAGCGGCGGCAATCGCCTCACTTTCATCCGCTCTGCCGATGCCTTTGTGCAGGGATCCCTGACGGTAACAGGAGTGAACGGCAACCTCATTGGTATCGATGTGCGCCCTGCCAACCGGCTGCTTTACGGGCTGACCGACACCAGCATCCTTTACACCATCAACTTGCAGACCGGTGTCGCTACCGTGGCCAGCACTCTGTCGGTTCCCTTCACCGCGGGCACGCTTTCTGGCATGGATTTCAACCCTGTTCCGGATCGGCTGCGCTTGGTGGGAGCCAATGGCCAGAACTTCCGCATCAATGTGGATACGGGCGAAGTGATCCAAGATAGACCTTTGGCCTTTGGCCCAATGGAACTACAGGGATCCCAGCCGGCCATCACCGCCGCCGCCTACACCAACAATGTGGCGGGTGCCCAATCCACGCGGCTGCTGAACATCGACGGGCAACGGAACCTGCTGGTGTTGCAGAATCCCCCCAACGATGGGGTTCAGGTGCCCATTGGCCCCCTGGGGGTGAACTTCGGCCCTGTGGGCGGGTTTGACATCCGTACTGCTGATGGGGTGGATACCGGCTTTGCCATCGGCGGCTCCACCTTGTATCGAATTGACCTCAACACCGGTCGTGCCACATCCCTGGGCACCCTGCCGGGTGGGCCGTTCTTTGGCTTGGCCGCCCTCTAGGAAAGCCGATTCCCATTTGCCTATCTAAATCAAGGTTAATCAACATTAATCAATGTTTTGGATTCATTGATTTGGAACCAATTGTTGGAATCGTTTTGAGATCGTTGCTGCTGTTGATCCTTGACCCGGCCCGATCCCAGCTCAGGATTGGGTCTTCTATCTCCCCTTAGCTCGGGGTTGACCTCCGCCTATGCAGACGATAAATTATGAGAGCCGCTGCCCTGCTTGGATTACTCTGGGCGATGCTTGTGCCTCTGCAGTTTCTTTCTCTTTTCCATCCCGTTTCCTCTTCCCACTCATGAAGATCGAGGGTGACAAAGCTGAGGAATCCCTGCAGGAAAAAACCGATGCAGAGGTGTTTGCGGCTCTAAAAGCAGGCCGGTCACAAGCTCTGGCCATTCTCTACGACCGACATGCCGGCTTGGTGTACGGAATTGCCTGCAAAATGCTGGGCAACACTGCCGAAGCCGAAGATCTCACCCAGGATATTTTTTTGAACTTGGCTCGTTCCTCCTTTGATCCCAGGCGGGGATCCCTGCGCACCTACCTGAGCATCTTGGCTCGCTCTCGCTGTTTGGATCGGCTGCGCTCTTGGCGGAATCGACAGCGCTCCCTGGAACAGGGCAGAGTGGAATTGCAGGGTAGTCCTGCTGCGGATCCCACCTTGGAGCAGTTGGCCCAAGCGGAACGGGTGGCCGAGGTGCAAACGGCCTTGGCCGAGTTGTCCGAAAGTCAACGGCAAGTCTTGAAGATGGCCTATTACGAAGGCATGAGCCAAACGGAAATTGCCAAGCAACTGGATCTGCCTTTGGGAACGGTCAAAGCCAGAGCTCGGCGGGCTCTGCTGCGGCTGCGCGAGTTGTTGGGAGGCCCCTCATGAAAGCCGAATCTGTGTCTCCCGAAGAACTGCAACTGTGGCTGGCGGGCTACGTGCTGGGGGATCTCTCCCCGGAAGAGGCCGAGCGGCTGGAAGCCTTGCTCAAGCTGCGCCCGGAGCTGCACCGAGAACTGCAAGCGTTGCAACGGGCGTTAGAGACAGCCTACGGTATAGAGGAAAAGCAACCCCCCCCCGCCCTGCGGGCTTCTCTGTTGCAGGCGCAGGCAGCCCAACCGATGCACACCCCCACCTGGGTTGCCAAGGGATCCCGTCTCTGGCAACGGGGCTTGGGGGCGGTGGCCGCAGGCTTGATCGTCGCTTTGGGGCTGGGGAACCTCTACCTGTGGCGCAGGCTGCAGCTAGCCCAGACTCAAGGGATCCCTGGCGAGGTGTTGACCTATGAATTGCAGCCGACTGCGGAGAACCTGGCCGGCTCGGTCAAGCTTGAGGTGGATCCCCAGCGCTTGCAAGGGCGATTGGTGGCCCAAGGTTTGCCGCCTTTGCCGGAAGGCCGGGTCTATGCCCTGTGGGTGGTGCTGGAACCGGAGGCGCCCTTTACCACCGATAGGGCGGGGGCCGTTCTCGTGGCAGCTTTTCCGGTGGATGAAACAGGAAATCGCCAACAGGAGCTGCGCCTACCGCCGGTGTTTGAATCTACAGAATGGGTGCGGGCTGTGGCCATTACCGAAGAGGATGGCAATCGTCCCCAAGAGCACCAGGGATCCCCTTTGTGGATTTCCGGCTAGGGATGGATTGGCGTGGCCCGATGGCACAAGTAGGCGATTGTGATGCAGATGGATGTCAACCCAGTCTTGTGACCAAGGCAGAAGGCCTTAAGATAAAAGTCGCCACCCCAGCGAAGAACTTGGAGGCCACCCCATGGGCGAAGCGAAGCGCCGTAAAACCCGCATCAGCCAAGATCCCGACCAAGAGCTGGTGTTTCCCAACCTCAAGGATATTCCCCTCACCAAAGGGCAAGCTCGCGCCATCTACAATTGGACAACCCGTGGCGCTTGGGCAGGCATCATTCTCCTGGCCATCATTTGGGTGGTGATCCGATTTGTAGGGCCTGCCTTCGGCTGGTGGCATCTGGTCGGCTAGCCGGCCGGATCCCCTTTAGCATCCTTTGGAGTTTCCGTCTATGCGCTCTTATCTGGCAGCCGCCATTCAAATGACCAGCATTCCCGATCTGGCCAGCAACTTGCAGCAGGCGGAAGAGTGGATCGACTTTGCAGTGCGCCAGGGATGCGAGCTGGTGACGCTACCAGAAAACTTTGCCTTCATGGGGCCGGAAGCCGAGAAAGCCCGCCTTGCTCCTGAGATTGCGGAGCGGGCGGAGGAGTTTTTGGCCAAGATGGCCCAGCGTTACCAAGTATTTATTTTGGGAGGAGGGTATCCTGTGCCGGACGGGCAGGGCAAAGTTTACAATACCGCTGCCCTCTACAGCCCTGACGGCAAAGAGCTGGCCCGCTATCGCAAAATCCACCTGTTCGATGTCAATCTGCCCGACGGCAATACCTACCGCGAGTCGAACACGGTGGTCAGCGGAGATGAGGTGGTCACCTGCGAGCAAGAGCAACTGGGGAACCTCGGTTTGTCGGTCTGCTACGACGTACGCTTTCCAGAGCTGTACCGATCCCTGGTGGATCGCGGAGCCCAGATTTTGCTCATCCCTGCCGCCTTCACGGCCTACACGGGTCGGGATCACTGGCAGGTTTTGCTGCAATGCCGGGCCATTGAGAACACCTGTTACGTGATAGCCCCCGCCCAGGTGGGCACCCACTACGAGCGGCGACAGTGTCACGGCCATGCCATGATCGTGGACCCCTGGGGGACTATCTTGGCGGATGCGGGTGGCGAAAAACCGGGGGTGGCCATTGCTGAAATTAACCCAGAGCGTTTCCAGTTGGTCAGGCGGCAGATGCCTTCCCTACAACACCGTCGGCTGGCCTGCACCGTCACCCGCTAGGGATCCGCTGTGCCTTGGCCCCCCCTGATTCTCTACAGCAAACCCGGCTGCCACCTCTGCGAGAGCTTGGTGGAGAAGTTGCGGCAGATCCCCGAAATCCGTGATCTGGAAGTCCGCGACATCACCTCCAACCCGAGTTGGTGGGAGCAATACCAACTGGAAGTTCCCGTGCTCACCCTGGCAGGGGATCCCGAGCGACCTTTGCCACGTCCTTCCCCTCGGCTGACGGTGAGCCAGTTGCGGGCTTGGCTTGAGAAACAGCTCCGTTGAATTTCTCCTGCTGCTGCCGGAGCTTTCTCTGCCATGCCTATGGAGAGAGCAGCGATTCGCTGCGGGCGGTGTAGCCGGCTTGACGCAGGGCTTCAACGGCGGCTTGGGCATTGTTAACCCAAAATTGGGATCCCATTCTCACCCAAAGGGTATGGGGATGGGCGGTGATGGCAGCCACGACAGGAATGCGATTTTCTTCTTTGGTTTCCGAGCGTTGGCGGGCGATCAAGGTTTGTAAACGATATCGATCCTCCAGTGTCCCAGCAGAGTCGAGAGGGATCTCCACCGTTACCCAACTAACAGATTCAATCGGTTGTAAATCTTCCACAATCAGTTGCACCTGTTCATCCCGCTGATCCACTTTGGCCCAAACCAATAGCCGTTGATCCACCTCCAGGCAACCGCGCAAACGTTCGTAGGTTTTGGGGAAGATCACTGCTTCACAACTGCCGGTGAGATCTTCCAGTTGCAAAATGGCCATGCGATCCCCTTTCTTGGTTGTGACATTTTTAATGGCAGTCACCAGGGCGAGAACGCCCACAGAGGCATCGGCTGCGCAGCCGCCCAAGTCAGCTAGGTTTACAGGGGCCAGCAGCCGCGCTTGCTCCTGAATGCGCCGCAGCGGATGATCCGAGACATAAAACCCCAGCAGCTCCCGTTCTAGCCTCAACTTTTCCTGAGGTGGAAAATCTTCAGTAGCCGGCCCACGCGGAGCCTCCACAAATCCATTGCCGGCGCTGCTATTGCTCCCCAGTAGATCGAACAAGCTGGCTTGGCCGATGGCTTTGGACTTGGCTCGCTGCGCTGCCCAACTGAGGATGGGATCCAAATCGGCAATTAGTTGTTTACGATTTCCAGAAATACAATCAAAAGCGCCCGCACAAATCAGGGCCTCCAGGGCACGACGGTTAACAATGCGCAGATCCACCCGCTGGCAAAAATCCGCCAGAGAGGTGAAGGGGCCATCAGCTTGACGGGCAGCCAAAATGTTTTGAATGGCCCCCTCCCCTACATTCTTCACTGCCCCCAGACCAAACAAAATGCTGGATCCCTGGGGAGTAAAGTCCATTCCAGAACGGTTGATATCCGGCGGCTGAATTTGGATCCCAATTGACAAGCAATAGGTAATGTAGCGCTGTACCTTGTTCTGATCTCCCCCCACAGAAGAGAGCAAGGCTGCCATATATTCCGTTGGGTAATTGGCCTTGAGGTAAGCTGTTTGAAAAGTAATCAACCCATAGGCAGTAGAATGCGATTTATTGAAGCAATACTCGGCAAAAGCAACCATTTGATCAAACAATTCTGTGGCAACTTCTTGGCTTACACCCCGCTTGGCTGCCCCCTGCACAAATTGCTCGCGGTGTTTCTCCATCTCGGAGACTTTCTTTTTCCCCATCGCTCGCCGCAGCAGATCGGCTTGGCCTAAGGTGTATCCGGCCATGTCTTGGGCAATGCGCATGATCTGTTCCTGGTAGAGGATGGCTCCGTAGGTATCCTGAAGAATGGGCTTGAGGAGTTCGTGGGCATAGGTTACCGGTTTGCGACCGTGCTTGCGATCGATAAAGTCGGGGATCATTCCCGTATCCAATGGGCCTGGCCGGTACAAGGCCAATACTGAGGAAATATCTTCTAAGTTGGAAGGTTTGAGCTCCCGCACCACCTGCTTCATGCCAGAAGATTCCAGTTGGAAGATCCCTTCCAGCTCTCCCTTTTCCAAAAGCTGGTAGGTTTTCTTGTCGTCTAGGGGTAGGTTATCCAGATCTATATTGACGCCATTGTGTTCTCGGATCAGTTCCACTGCCCGCTGAATCATCGTCAGGTTGCGCAGACCCAAAAAGTCCATCTTCAGCAAGCCCAAAGACTCGATATCTTCCATCGAGTACTGGGTGATAATTTGGCCTTCATTGTTGTACTGCAGAGGCACGATCTCATCTAAGGGATCCTTAGCAATCACCACACCGGCAGCGTGAACCCCGAAGGTTTTGTTGGTGCCCTCCAACAAACGTGCCAGCTCGATCCAGCGGTGGGTGGTTGGGTCTTTCTCGTATTTTTCTTTGAACTCTGGAGCGGGAGTATCCTCGCCAATCATCTCTTCCAATTTTGCGGGCTTGCCTCGGGATACCGGGATCAATTTCGCCATTTTGTCGGCTTCTGAGTAGGGAATGTCTAAGACTCGACCGACATCTTTGAGAATGGCTTTAGAGGTCATGCGGTTAAAGGTGATGATCTGGGCGACTCGCTCTTGGCCGTATTTGCGGGTCACATAGTCGATCAGCTCTCCCCGCCGCTCGATGCAAAAATCCGTATCAATATCCGGCATCGATTGACGTTCTGGATTGAGAAATCGCTCAAACAGTAGGCCGTATTTAACCGGGTCAATGTTGGTAATTTGTAGGGCATAGGCCACCAGGGATCCTGCTGCCGAGCCTCGCCCCGGCCCCACCGGGATCCCCTGCTCGCGGGCATAGCGAACGTAGTCCCAGACCACCAGGAAATAGCTGGAGAAGCCCTTTTGTTGGATGATGTTCAGCTCAAAGCGCAGGCGCTCCTGGTAGTTTTGGGGGATCTGATCCGGCTGAGCAACACCGCAGCGCTTCGCCAGCCCCTGCCAGGCCAATTCTGTGAGATAGCTATCGGCAGAATGGCCCGGTGGAACCGGGTAGTCGGGCATGCGCATTTCCCCAAATAGGTCATAGCCCTCGATCTTTTCCAGCACCTTCAGGGTGTTGGCGATGGCCTCGTCAATCACCTCCTGTTCCAAATGGTCACGGCAGAGACGGCGCATCTCTTCTGGGCTTTTCAGGTATTCGGTTCCGGTGTAGCGAAGGCGATTTTTTTCAGTAAGGGATTTGCCTGTTTGAATGCAGAGCAGCGCATCGTGGGCCTCTACATCCCAGCAGGAAATAAAATGGCTATCGTTGGTGAGGATGATCGGGATCCCCAATTCGCGGGCGATGCGCACCAACTGCACATTGACAAAGCGATCTTCTTGATAACCGTGATCCTGAATCTCGATGTAATAATCATCCCCAAACTGCTCTTGGTACCAAGCGGCAACTTCACGGGCAATTTCTGGCCGCCGCTGCAAAATAGCTTGAGGCACTTCTCCTGCCAAGCAGCCGCTGGTGACGATCAGCCCTTCTTTGTATTGCACCAAATACTCTTTGTTGATGCAGGGGCGAGAGAAAATCCCTTTCCCTTGAATGCCATGTAGATGGGAAATGGTGGTTAGCTTCACTAAGTTTTTGTAGCCCTGGGTGTTTTTGGCCAGAACCACCTGGTGATACTTGGGGTACTTGCGGCTTTTGTCGCGGATATCGCCGTTGATTACATACATTTCATTGCCGATGATTGGAGTAATCCCTTTGCTTTTACACAGTTTCACCAGCTCTAACGCCCCATACATGACACCGTGATCCGTCAGGGCCAGCCCCGGCAAACCCATAGCGACCACCTGCTCGATCAGACGCGGCAATTGGCTGGCGCCATCCAAGAGGCTGTATTCGCTGTGGAGATGCAAAGGAACAAAAGACATGGCAACGCTATGGATAGTGGGATCCCTTTAACCTTAACTCAGCGTGTCCATTTCTCGACTGCCTGCAGATGCCGCTACAGTAAAGTCAGCTGATGTTTTTTCCCTTTTCTTGAATCTATGGATGCTCCCATTCGCCTCACCCAGTACTCCCACGGCGGTGGCTGCGGCTGTAAAATTGCCCCGGCCCTGCTGCAACAAATTCTCAGGGATGTACCCCTGCTCTCCCCAAATCCGGCTTTGTTGGTGGGAGCTGAAACCAGCGATGATGCGGCTGTCTATCAACTAAACGACCACCAAGCCCTAATTTTGACCACCGACTTCTTCATGCCGATTGTGGATGAGCCGGTGGATTTTGGTCGGATCGCGGCGACCAATGCCCTTTCCGATGTCTACGCGATGGGGGGCACTCCCATTTTGGCTTTGGCAGTTTTGGGCATGCCGGTCAATACCCTGCCGATGCAGGCCATCCAAGGGATCATGGCCGGAGGGATCCAGGTTTGCCAAGAAGCCGGGATCCCTTTGGCAGGGGGGCACTCCATCGATTCGCCGGAGCCCATCTTCGGCTTGGTGGCAGCAGGTTTGGCCCATCCACACCACATTCGCCGCAATGCCACGGCCCAAGCCGGGGACGATCTGATCCTGACCAAGCCGCTGGGGATCGGGGTGATGACCACCGCTCTGAAAAAGGGTCAGCTCAGTGCGGCAGGCTACGCGGAAGTTTTGCAGGTGATGACCCAGCTGAATCGCATCGGCTCGCAACTGGCTCGGCGACCGCAAGTTCACGCCATGACGGATGTAACAGGGTTTGGCCTGGTGGGACACTTGCTGGAAGTCTGTCGCGGCTCGGGGGTGGGGGCCAGTTTGGATCTGGCTTCCATTCCGTTTTTGGCAGAAGCGCTCTCGCTGGCAGAGGCGGGGATCTTTCCAGGGGCGGCTCGTCGCAATTGGCAGGGCTATGAGGGGGTACAGGCAGAATCCCTGCCCGAGTGGCAGCAACTGCTGCTGGCAGATCCCCAAACCAGCGGGGGCTTGCTGGTGGCGGTGGATCCCGGCTACACCTCAGACCTCTTGCAAGAGCTGCACAGTGCCGGCTACCCCTACGCCCGTCGCATTGGCCGATGCCAAGCTGGAGACACCAGAATCCATGTTACCGGCAAGATCAGCCTCAGCCCAGCGGCAGCCTGAAGAAGACCCTCTGGCAATACTCACCATGCAAAGTCTCATGCAAAGTCTCGATAGAGGGCTCAGTATGAAGATTGCGTCAAGCAGCTCTGAGAAAGTTAAAAATACCATGTAAGGCAAGGGAAGGTTAGGATATCCTGAGAGCTATGAGCGAGCTTCCCCCCAGCCGTAGTCTGGTTCAGCGAGTTGAGCCTGGCCAGCTGATTCGAACCCTCAGCAGTGGGCAATTGCTGATGGTGGATCCCCAGCGGCACAACGCCCTGATCATCTGCAAGACGTTTCATGCTGAGTTTGCCGGGCCGGGTGCTGCTGTTGGGGGGCCATTGGATGTGGAGTCCGGCGGCGTTGTCCCCATTGGGGATGTGGTTTTGCTGCATCCGCAAGACCACCAAGAGCGGCAAAGTGCCTATGCCAAGCGGCTGCACTGGATGCGTTGGCTACAGCAAATCACCGATAATCCTCTGCCGGCGCAACGGGCGCGGATTTTGCTCTTCAGCCTAGAGGAGTTCTTCTCTGCGGATTTGGTTAGCCAATTGCCCGATGACATTTTGGCACGGCTGGTGGGGGTGCTGCCCCAGACGATTGCTGCGGTGCGGATGGAGATGACGGCCCTCTACAGCCCCAGCTATTCCTTGGCAGGCTGAGCTTGTCTTGGACTGGGGAAGGGACTCGTCCTGCCAGCATGAATCGGTGACACCTTGCAGCCCTCTCTGCAACTGGAACAAGACACGATCAGCTACACTGCTGGCATTTGGTTCAACTGGACTCGACCGGAATCTCTGCCTTATGCAGTGGTGGAAACGGCTTCGCCGCAATCGATGGGCCCAAGTAGGAGCTTACATTCTCCTTGTTTTCTACGCCTGCGCCATTTTTGCCGAGTTTGTTGCCCCCTACAGCCCGCTGGAATCGCAGCCGGGGGGATCCCTTCTGCCGCCCACCGCCATTCACTTTTGGGATGAATCGGGCGCTTGGATTGGGCCCCACGTTTATCCAACCCGCCAGGGGCCAGTGGATCTGGAAACGGGAGAACGCCCGCTCTTGGTGGATACCAGCCGTCCCGCCGGGATCCGCTTGTTTGTGGCCGGTACTCCCTACCGTTGGTTGGGGTTGATCCCCTGGGATCGGCATCTGTTTGGCACCGTCCCGCTGCGGCCTGTTGCAGAAGCAGGACAAGTGGGATCGCAAATCAGCGAAGAGCCACCTGTGGCACGGCTGCACCTGCTGGGCACCGATGATCAAGGTCGGGACTATTTCAGTCGCTTGGTCTATGGCGGGCGCGTCAGCCTGTTTATCGGCTTGGTGGGCATTGGCATCTCTTTCCCCATTGGTCTGCTGGTGGGGGCCATATCCGGCTACCTTGGGGGCTGGGTGGATACGCTCCTGATGCGCTTGGCCGAGGTGTTGATGTCGATTCCGACGCTGTATCTGCTGGTGTCGCTGGCAGCGGTGTTGCAGGTGAATCCGCTGACCGGGGTGCCCTTCAGCAATGCCGAGCGCTTTTTGGTGATTGTGGTGATCCTCTCTTTTGTCGGTTGGGCGGGCCTAGCCAGAGTGATTCGCGGGCAGGTGCTGTCCTTGCGAGAGCGGGACTTTGTGCAGGCAGCGCGGGTAGCCGGGGCTGGATCCCTGTATCTGCTGGTGCGCCATATTTTGCCCCAGACAGCTACTTATGTGGTGATCTCGGCAACCTTGGCGGTGCCCGGCTACATTGCGGCAGAGTCGGTGCTGAGCCTCATCGGGTTGGGGATCCAACAGCCGGATGCCTCTTGGGGCAACATGCTCTCGCTGGCCACCAACGCTTCGGTGATCATCCTACAACCCTGGCTGGTGCTGGCCCCAACGCTGATGGTGGTGCTGACCTCTCTATCCTTTAACCTGCTGGGGGATGGTTTGCGGGACGCCCTCGATCCTCGGGAAGGGTGAGCTGCTTCCCCATTGCGCCGAGTGAGGGGAATGGAGTGGCCTGCAAATCACCGCTTTCCGTCGGGATAGAGCCGGTTTAGACCCTTGCGAGCCTTAGCATGGACATCCAGGGTGGCATCCATTTTCAGGATCTGCCGGTAAACTTGCTCGGCACGAGCCACTTCCCCTTCCTGTTCCAACTTTTGTCCTAGCTTGAGCAAGTTTTGGGCTGAGAGATCTGCCCAAGGATTCTGTTCGGCTGTTGGCTCCTGCAGTTGCCGCAGCTCTTCTAGGCGCTCTTGCACCATCGGTCGTAACAGCCAAGAGTCATCCAGATCCAAAACCTCTCGGTAGTAGCGCTGGGCCTCTTTAAAGTTCTTTTGCTCGTCGTAGGCTTCCGCCAGTTGTAGCGCCAGTTCCGCTGTGGGCTGATCCTTAAACTGGCGATGCAGTTGGTTCAGTCGCCGCACAAAGGGGGATCCCTGCTGCGGGTTTTTCAAATCCGGGGCGTGCTGAACCGGCAGATAGTCGTCCCTCTTCGCCGATGGTTGAGGGGAAGGGGCAGGCTCTGCAGCTTGAGGTCGAAGGGGCGCTTGGCGGCTGATGCTTTTGGGATCGATGGGGGTGGGCTTGTAAACCCAAATTGGCTGATCCGGAGGAGATGCGGGTGGGGTTGGGCGTGGGATCGGCTGCGGCAAGGGAATGGTCTTGCGATCCGGCGGTTCAGGAGATGGCTGCTTCAGCTCCTCAAGGGTGCTGGGAGGTTTGGGGGCCTGAAATTGAATCGCTTTGGGAGTCTCCCTGCGCTCTTGGGCCAATTCTCGGTACAGAGCGGCCAATTGCAGGTACCCCGCTTCTTCATAGGCGGTGGCCAGCCAACGGGCATTCTCTGGGCTGGGATCCGCACGATAAGCCCGCCGGAGCAACTGCAAAGCAGTGCCGTAGTTGCGCTCTCGAATGGCTGCCCGTCCCAAACTCGCTGAGCTGACCCCGATGGTATCGCTGGCCATAGTCCCCCATCTGTCTTGGCGCCGACAATAGAGCTAAGAGTCAAGGCTGAGCTGCTGATAATTCAGGTTTTCCAAGCCAGCCACGTGGGTTGACGCTTGCTTAATATTAACTGGATTCCTTGGCCATAGCATACCCTCACCAGCCGGGATGTTATCTGCTCGGACAGCTCCCTCTTGTTGAGATCTCTCGCTTTATATCAATTCAATGTCGATATTGAGGGTGGGATTGGATTGAGATCTGGATGCCAAGTTAACTTTTGGGCTAGCTTGTAGTCAGAGCTTCAGCAGCAACAGGTTCTGACGCCAACATGATCCAAGACTTTCGAGAGCGGTACCCTATGGGCAGTTTGCTCACCGATCTGTTGCGGGTGGAAGAAGGGATCTACATCGTCAGAGCCCAGGTGGTGGTGAACAACACGGTTTTGGGCAGTGGCATGGCTGGCTCGAACACCGTCGAAGAGGCGGAAGATGCTGCCTTGAAGCGCGCCCTCCACCACGCAGGATTTGGTCGCCCCACTTCCTCTTTGAGTTTGGGCATGGATTCTGCTGCCGCCAGGGTGCCTTATCTGCCAACTCCTGAGTTGGCCAACGGACACGCTCAGTCTTCCCCTGCTTCTCCAGCCCCTGAGTCGATAGGGATCCCTGCAAAGCCAAGTTCCCCAGAGCTGCCCGGTCTAAGTGAGCCGGCGGCCTATGGGGATGACCTATCGGACATCATTGCCCAAACGGATGTGGAGATGCAGCGCATTGGCTGGGGCCGCAAGGAAGGACAAGAGTTTTTGGAACGTCGCTTTCAGAAGAAATCTCGCCACCAACTCAGCGACGCCGAGCTGCGGGAGTTTTTGCGCTACCTAAAACAGCAGCCCTCCCGCCTCAGCAGCGAACCCCGCTTTTGAAGTCTTCTCGGCCTTGCCGCCAAGATCTCGGGATCTGGAGATCTGGCAACTCCTATCTTCCAACTAGGGTTGTTCCGAGCCCGTTCAAGTAGCCTCTGACCCTTGCCCCCGGCCCCTCTGGAAGGGGGAGTTGGGAATCAAGCCAGCCAACTGTTTTACTGCTAGTTGGCTGCTACTTGGAATAAGCCCGTTCTACCGTCGGTGTCTTGCTGCTGCTGAAGCTAGGGCGCACCTACAATCACGCTGGTGTCTTCCATTTGCTTCACGACCGTTTCTCCCCCTTCCGAGAGCACAACCCGTCGCTCTGGCACTGACACTCCGGCCACCTTGGCAGTTTGATAGTTTTGACCGGCCTGCACCACAGAGGGAATGACACCTGGGCCAGAAACCAGAGCAAAGGACTCGCCGCCAATCTGTATCATCCCGGAAACCTGTACACTGCGGGCAAACGCAGCTGGGTCAGGGGTAGGCGTTGGGATCGGGGTAGCCACGGCTACAGGGGCGCCATTGCCGTCGCCAGGAGGGGGCAAAACCGGAGGTGGAGGCAGGGGCGGCAGGACAATCTGCGGTTCAGGAGCACGCACGTTTTGAGGCACAAAGGGATCCACACGGCCAGCCCCACTCAAGGCCCGCTGGGTTTCCTGCTCTCGATCCACTGGCGGGATCAGGCTAGAGGCAGCTTGGGTAGCCTGCAGAAGGGAGGGCACCGGCGGCGGGGGTTGATCGGGGGCGGTCTGGCCAAAGCCGGCAGGCAAGTTCACCGTTTGTTGCCGGGCGAGAGCTTGCATCTGGCTGGCTCCGCGGGCCATGGTGGCGCTCATATCCTGTTCCCAAGTCCCTGCAGCATTCAGCCGCATGATCACAGGGCTGGTTCCCCCCCGAGACTCCACCCAAATTTCCGCTTCTGTGTCGCTCAATCGCCGCGAGCTGAGGATCCGGGATCCCGGAGGCAAGAGGGGCCGAAGCGCCAGTTCGGCCTCAGGAACAGCCTGTTCGTTGGCCAGAGCCGGGAACCAACGGGGGGCCAAAAACGTAACGCCCCCTGCCAACAGCAGGCCGGCTACAAGAAAGCAGGACAATGGGCGAGCAGGCAGCGATTTCAGCATAGAGACCACCGGGAGAGCATGACTCTAGTCAATAATAAGCTCAACTATACTGAAAATAATGTAATGTATAATATGTTCAGTACGGATTACTACCAGTTGATCTTTCTGTTTACTTTCGAGTCTGCCAACAT
>NZ_JANSIL010000012.1:0-12874 GCF_047462015.1 Synechococcus sp. R5-13
TTTTGCCAAACCGCCTAAAGCTCAGTAAATTCAGCAAAGTTCAGGGTTTTGGGGGTTAGAGGCATGCTCCGACAAATCTTTTCCCAGGGTCTCTGTTTCCATAAATCCATAAAAGCCATAAAAGAGGGGTCTGGAGGGGGCTGCGTTTGCGCCAGCAGGCCGGAGATCAAGGGCAATACCAGGGAAGGGGCTCAAACTCTGGTGGGAGTTTCTCCCTCTCATAAGGGCTTCTGTTTTATCTTAGGAAGAATCCACCCAGGGATCCCTTAGGTTGTCCTTGGTTGGTATCCCTTTGGCAAGATCCGCTAGCCCAACCCAGGCCATGTTGCCCGTTCGCCCCCGCGAAACTGTTTCCATGTTCACCCGCGACGGGATCCAACTGGACGCGGATGTCTATCGCCCGCAAGGGGAGGGGAGCTACCCGGTTTTGCTGATGCGGCAGCCCTATGGGCGGGCCATTGCCTCGACGGTGGTGTATGCCCATCCCAGGTGGTATGCGGCCCAGGGGTACATTGTGGTCATCCAGGATGTGCGCGGACGGGGAACTTCCAAGGGATCCTTCTACCCTTTCCGCCATGAGGTGGAAGACGGGTTTGACGCCGTCAATTGGGCGGCTGCCTTGCCGGGGAGCAACGGCGTAGTGGGCATGTACGGCTTCTCTTATCAGGGCATGACCCAGCTGTATGCGGCTTCTACCCGTCCCAGCGCCTTGAAGGCCATCTGCCCGGCGATGCTGCCTTACGATCTCTATGCCGATGCCGCATACCCAGGGGGGGCCTTTGCCTTCTACAACAACCTCAGTTGGGCCTTGCAACTGGAGACCGAAGGGGCGCGTCTCAGGGGGGATGCCAATGCCTACCAAGCGCTTTTGAAAGCTGCCCGCAATCTCCCCCTCTACGACCCTATCCCCCTCAAGCCGGGGGTGTTGCAGCAGTATGCCCCCCAGTCCTATTACTTCGACTGGCTGGAGCACAGCGAGCCGGATGAATACTGGCGCAAGCTCTCTCCCCGTCTAGAGGTGGTGGATCTGCCGATGCTACACATTGCCGGCTGGTTTGACAGCTACCTGAGTGGTAGCCTGCGCCTCTACAAGGAAATGAGCGCCCGCAGCCAGAACCCTCAATACCTGATCATCGGCCCTTGGATCCATCTCCCTTGGGGGCGCAAAGTGGGGGCGTTGGACTTTGGCCCAGAGGCTGTCAGCCCCATCGATCGGCTGCAGGTGCGCTGGTTTGACCAGTTCCTCAAAGGCAAAGATACAGGGATCCTCCAGGAGCCGCCGGTACGCCTGTTCGAGATGGGATCCAACCGCTGGCGCGGCTTTGATGCTTGGCCTACCCCTGAGCCAAAAGCTTTTTACCTACACAGCACCGGCTTGGCTGCCCTTTCAGAAGCAGAGGGATCCCTTCGCCCTGAACCCTCGCCGACGCAACAATCGGATACCTTTGTTCACGATCCCTGGCGACCGGTGCCGGCCTTGGGGGGCCACCTAGTTCAGCCTGCCGGGCCGCAAGAGCGCTCCGCCCTCGACTGCCGCACCGATGTCCTGACCTATACCACTCCGCCGCTGCAAGCCGAGCTGGTTCTGGTCGGGGACATTGCTGTGGAGGTGTACGCGGAGGCCGACAGCCCCAGTTTCGATCTTTGCGCTGTGCTCTCGGTGGTAAGGCCCGATGGGCAGGTGTATAACTTTTCCCAAGGCTATTGTCGCCTACGGGATCCCCAGCCCAGTACCCCCATTCTGATTCCCTGTCAGCCCACCTGTATTCGCATTCCTTGCGGTCATGCTCTGCGCCTCAGCCTTAGCGCGGCTTGTTTTCCGGCCTATCCTGTCAACACAGGCACGGGAATGCGGGAAGAGCGGCTGATTGAGGCCCGCATTCTCACCATCACTCTCCGCAGCGGTGGCGAGACGCCTTCGCGGCTGCACCTGCCCATGGCTTGAAGCCAAGAAGAGACCAAGCTTCGGGATCCCGTTCGCAATCCCCGCTTACAAAGAGACACCAAACGTTAGGATAGAAACAGGCAGGGCAAGGGAACACCATGTTGCAAGACCCAAAGTTGATCCGGCACTATCAGGCTTTGACCGATGCTCTGGTGGATACCTGGCAGCGGGGCTACCGGCGCACCGATGAGCTACGTCTGCTGGTGGATGGCTACCTGCTGGCCTTGCGAACTGGCAAACAATTGGAGCCCTTCGAGATCTATCGCATTGAGGACGAGGTCAACCGCTTCCTCTACGATCCGTCCAACTTCATAGATCCGGAATTGGAGCCAGAGGCGGAGCCGATGCGGGGTTATTGATTTTGTGAATCCCTGTTGGCGATCCCTAGAACAGGTGGGGCAAAGTTTTGATTCCAACCTTTTCTGATCTCCCCTCGCCCCTTGGGAGAAAGACTAGGGGGGAGGGCGCTGACTGAGTTCTGGTTTTGTCGAGCATCTTGCGCCTGGTAGGCTGAGAGGGATCGATTCGTTCCTGATTCCAGTCGTATCGGTTCTATGGCGGTTTGGGATAGGGTGATGACCTCCCGGCATCTGCCCCTGCTGGGATCCGGCTTGGGCTTGGGGGTAGCCCTGATCCTCTGGTACGGGGTGTTTGGCTACCACGTGCTGCAGATTGGCCTCTGGCTGCTGAGCATCCTGCTGGTGGGGTTGTATTGGGCGCAGTTTTCCCCGGCTCAACCCCCTTGGGATCCGACGCGGCTGCGCTGGCAACAGGAGCTGTTGCACCTGGGGCTGTTGGTGTTGGTCTTTGCCCCGATCTACCTCTACGACCTGCCCAACATCCCTTTTCAGATCAATACTGACGAGATTGTGATCACCTCCATGGCCCGTCGCGCCTCAGGGGTGCGCTATCCCGATATCTTTGGGCTGATGCCGGAGTATTTCTATTTCCCCCGCTTCATGTTCAGCCTCTTCGGCGGCCTGACGCGGCTGATGGGGGGAGTCACGCTGCTCAATGTGCGCACGGTACATGCCGCCTTCGGGGTCGTCACCATTCTGGTGGCCTACGGGTTTTTTCGGGCATTTTGGGGATCCCGGCTGGCTTTGGCGGGGGCGGCCCTCTTGGGATCCAACCACGCCTTGCTGGGCATCAGCCGCATGGCCATGCGGGAAAACCTGATTGTGCTGGTGGAGTGTGCGGCCCTGGCCTTGCTCCTCAAGGGCGTGCGGGAAAAAAATCCCCTGTTGCTCTATCTGGGGGGAGGAGCGGCGGCTTTCTCCCTCTACGGCTATTTGCCGGGGCGGGTGGTGATCCTGCTGGGGTTGCTGTTTGGAGTTCTGTACCTGCTCCTGGGCCGGGAGGATCTCCGAGGAGAAAACAAGCAAGCTAATCCCCTCTGGGTCCTGGCTAAGCTGACGGTGCCCGCGGCGCTGGGCTTTTTTCTGGTGGCTGGGCCCATTCTGGTGGCCACGGTCACAGCACCTGCGGTGAGCGCCGAGTACTCTCGCCAACAATTTCTCTTTTTCCCGGAAGGGCGGGCGTTACAACAGATGTGGGTGAATGCGGCTACGCCAGAGGAGGCGGTCTGGCGCAACATCTTCAACGGCCTGAGTATGTTCAACGACCCCGGCCAGCACGACCGCGGCTACATCTATCCCAACTACGGCCATGCTTTTGTGGATCCCTTGACGGGGGCTTTGATCTGGCTGGGGCTGGGATCCGGCCTCTACCGCCTTTTCAAGAAGCGCAGCCAACCCCACGACTGGCTGTGTATCGGCAGTTTCCTGTTTCTTTACTTGCTCTTTAGCTTTGCCATCACCAAAGCCCCCAACTACACCCGCCTGCTGGTCATTCTGCCCTTCGTGGCCTACCTCACCCTAGAAGGGATCCAGGTGCTCCTGCGGGCGCTGAGCGGTCTTCTGGAGTGGGCAGGATCTCAGGCAAGAGGTTGGTTGCTAGCGGTGGCGATGGGGGGCGCGATCCTGGCGATTGGGGGATGGAACTTGGCAATCTTCGGAGATTTTGTCTTCAAGGGCTGGACTCAAGGCAATGATGTGGGGGCCACCGGGCGCTATGTGGCAGCTCGCCAAATGGATCCCGACTACCGCTTCTATCTGGCCGCCAGCGCTGCCTACCCCTATTTCGGCTGGGGGGAACCCCACTATTGGCAAAGCTGGATCCAATTTTTTGCCGGACGGGAACAAAAGGTAGCGGTGTTTTCCCCTGAGGTGTTGCCCATCCAGGCGCTGGAGCCACCGTTTACCCTGTTCATGAACGAGTGGGTATGGGATCAGCAAGGGGCAGAACTGCAACGGCGTTTTCCCAGCGGACGGTTGCACCGGATCCCTGCTGAGCGAGGTCTGTGGGCCTTTGAGGTGGTGGATCCCTAGAGCTCCCCCCCTGGTTTGGCCAACCCACTGTTCGCGGGACGGAGTCCTTTCGCGTCAGCGGGACGGAGTTCTTTCTTTTTACCAGGCTAAAAGTAGCTGAAAGCACACTATGCAGATCCAGAGCCGCCAACAGTAGAAGAAGTAGAAGAAGATGATAGCGTTCCAGGGATCCCAGACGTGCGTTTTGATGCCTACGACCCGGGCGAGGGGTTTTACGACGAGCTGTTTTTGGGGCGTAACCAGCCCCGTCCTGAGGCGATCCCGCTGATTGAGCGCATTCATTCTCTGGAAGAAGGGGAACTGCAGCAGCGGCAAGCGGCGGCGCAGGCGGCCCTCTTTCAAATGGGGGTGACCTTCAACGTCTATGGCGATAGCCAGGGCACGGAGCGAATTTTCCCCTTTGACATCATTCCCCGCATCGTCTCGGCTTCCGAGTGGCAGCGGTTGGAGAAGGGTCTCAAGCAGCGCATCCACGCCCTCAACCTGTTCATCGACGATGTTTATCACGACCAGAAAATCCTCAAGGATAGGGTGATCCCTGCCGAGCTGATCGAAACGGCCAAGGGATTTCTGCGGCCCTGTGTGGGGCTCAACCCGCCGGGGAGAATTTGGTGCCACGTCACCGGCACCGACCTGGTGCGGGATCGGGACGGGACTTGGTACGTGTTGGAAGATAACCTGCGCTGTCCGTCGGGAATCTCCTACGTGCTGGAAAATCGGCGGGTGATGAAAAGCACCTTTCCCTCCCTGTTCAACACCATGGGGATCCGCCCGGTGGACGATTACCCTAGCCATTTGTTGGATACTCTGCTTAACCTGGTGCCGCACCTAGCCAACCCAACGGTGGTGGTGCTCACCCCCGGCATCTACAACTCCGCCTACTTCGAGCATTCTTTCCTCGCCCAGCAGATGGGGGTGGAGCTGGTGGAAGGACGGGATCTGGTGGTGGCCGATGGCTATTTGCAAATGCGCACCACCAAAGGGCTGCAGCGGGTGGATGTGATCTACCGCCGTATCGACGACGACTTCATCGATCCGCTGGCCTTTCGCCCCGATTCTCTACTGGGGGTTCCGGGCCTGTTTGAGGTTTATCGGTCAGGGCGGCTGGCGATTGCCAACGCTTTGGGAACAGGGGTGGCGGACGACAAGGTGATCTACGCCTATGTGCCGCAGATGATCCGCTACTACCTGGGAGAAGAGGCCATTTTGCCCAACGTGCCCACCTACCTCTGCTGGGATCCTAAGGATCAGGCGTACGTACTGGAAAACCTGGACAAGCTGGTGGTGAAGGCAGCCAACGAGTCGGGTGGCTACGGCATGTTGATGGGATCCCAGGCCACACCGGAAGAGCGGTCTGCTTTTGCTGAGAAAATCCGCGCCCAGCCGCGCAACTACATCGCCCAACCCACCCTGTGCCTTTCTCGCGTGCCCACCTTGGTGGATCGGGGAGAAGGCCCCCGTCTAGAACCCTGTCATGTGGACTTGCGGCCCTATATCCTCTACGGCAAAGAGATCTACGTTCACCCAGGGGGGCTGACCCGCGTCGCCCTCAAGAAGGGATCTCTGGTGGTGAACTCCTCCCAGGGGGGCGGCAGCAAAGATACCTGGGTGCTCTGCGCGGATCCCGGCTGTTGAGAGACGGCTTGCAAAATAGGTTCAGAGCCGCTCGCCCGAACCTCTGCTCCACCGGCCAAAGCGGCTGGCATGTTGAAGCGCCAGATCCACGTAGTGCTGGGCGTGAAGGCGCAGTTGCTTGACCTCTTCCTCGGTGAGGGTGCGGATAACCTTGGCCGGGATCCCCGCCGCCAAAGAGCGAGGTGGCACAGACCGGGTGACCACCGCTCCAGCTCCCACCATGCTGCCCGCCCCGATGGTGACCCCGTTCAAGATAATGGCCCCAATCCCGATCAGACATCCCCCCTCGATGTGGGCACTGTGGATGACCGCTCGATGGCCTATGGTCACTTCCTCGCCAATCAGGGTCGGCTGTCCGGGATCCCCGTGCAGAATGGCTCCATCTTGGATATTGCTGCGGCGGCCAATCACAATGGGCGAGAGATCCCCCCGCAAGATGGCCCCGTACCAGATGCTCACCGCTTCCGCAAGTTGGACATCGCCGATCAGTGTGGCATTGGCGGCAATAAAGGCTGCCTCATCTACTCCCGTCGGCTGCCGATCCAGCCCAATTGGCCAGGTGTCCTGTTTTTCTCGTTGCATTTAGAGTCGAGGCCGTTCATGTCAGTTGGGCTTGACGTTGAGAGAGTAGAGAGGATTCAGACGGTTGCAAGGGGCGAATGGCAAAGAAAGTTTCGTAGATGCAATCGCCAACGTGGTTCATTTGTAGCTGCAATTTGTCGAGAAACTCATGTAAGCCCTGCTCCATAATGTCGTCGATGGTCAGGTAGTCCAGCTCAGAACGCAGGCGGCCCAAAGCTCGCTCGCTGGGATCCCGCCAAGTATCGGCTGGGGTGCCGGTGATTTGGTGCAGGGATCGATCCGCATGAATAAGACAAAACTGAATGGAGCGGGGAAATTGCCGATCCAAAATGAGAAAAGAGGCCACCTCCCTGGGATTGATGCGGTGTTGGCGGCTGTGTTTCCGATACATTTCATAAGCACTGGCCGACTTCAGCAAAGCAATCCACTGCAACTCATCCAAAGCCGTACCCACATACTGCAGAGAGGGCAGCAAAATAAAATACTTAACATCCAAAATGCGCGCCGTTTTGTCCGCCCGCTCCAAAAGACGGCCAATCTGGCCAAAATGCCATCCTTCCCCATGGGTCATGGTGGCATCCATCACCCCGGCGAATAGGTGACTGGCCAGCTTCACTTCCGTGAAAAAATCATGGAGCTGACTCAGGTGGGGGCCTTGCTGAGCCGCTTCTTTGACCATCAAATAAAAGCGGTTGACCCGCTCCCACATTTCTGAAGAAATGACCTCCCGCACAGAGCGGGCATTTTCCCGCGCCAGCCGCAAACAGGAAAGGATGGAGTTGGGGTAATCCCTATCAAAAGCCAGGAACTGGATGACTGTTTCTTGGGTTGCCTGGCCATAGCGTTGGTAAAACAGCTCCTGATCCCCAGTGGTGTAGACAATGGGATCCCACTGCTGAGCGGTGCCGCTGGGCGAGTCGAGAATCAGGTTTAGGTTGACATCGATAAAGCGGGCGATGTTCTCGGCGCGCTCCACGTAGCGGTTGAGCCAGTAGATGGAATCGGCCACGCGACTCAGCATGCTGTTACCTCCTCTGGAGTTTCTTGTCTCCGCGCTCCGTTCAAATTCAACAAACGAAGCAGCCGCCGCAGCTTCACCAGCAGCACCCCCGTCAGGCCGGTCAAGATCCACCCCATCCACTCGGCTGCAGTACCCAGATAGCGCACCTGCACGCGATGATCCCCCGGTGGGATCCGCACCTGCAACAGCCCCACTCCGCTGTGCTCAGCAGACGTGAGGCGACCATCCACCTGTACCCGCCAAGCAGGGTAGTAAAAAGTGCGCAGGACTACCCATTGATCCTGATCGGTGGGGTTAACGGCCCGAAAACGACGGTAGCCATAGCTCCACCGTTCCACTTCCAACAGTGGCTCCAGATTGCCTTGCTCTTGTCCAAAATCCACTACGTCCCCCTGCCACCGCAGCAGCGGATCCACCTCTGGGGGCGGCATGGGCAGCGTTGCCTGGCGAGGTCGGTACTCCAGCACATCCACCAGCGCCAGCCCGTCGGGAAAGCGCCAGTGCATGTGGAGAAAAGCAATGCCCGGTCGCTCCTGGGGCTCATTGGGAAATGGCTTGGCGGCAGACAGCTCTTGAAAAGTCTGGATGGTTTGCGGGTCAAACCAGGCTCTGGACAAGACCTGCCAGCCCTGCCAGCTTTGTATCCCCATTGCCAGACCTATCCCCACAATCAAGAGGATCCTCCAGCCCTTTTGCCCCCACCCCCAGGCGGCCAGGGATCCCAAAAGCCAGGGCACGGTTACCGCCGTCACCGCCATCCAGCGCCAAGAAAACTGAATGCGGCGCAGGGGCAAAACCCACTCGTAGAGCCAACCCAGCAGATCCGTCATCATCAGCAAGGCCACCAAGCTGGCCCCCAAGCTGTAGAGCAGGATGGCTTTGGCCAGGGGAGCATGGGATCCCAAGGCATCAAAGGACTCCGTCTCGTTAGCGCGAACGGAATGGATCGGGGTCATCCCCCTTGTCCTGCGGGCCAGCCATTCCCAGAAAACCAGGATCCCAGCACCCAAGACAACGGCCACCATCCAGATCCAGTACCCCACCAGGCCGCTCTCAAACCAGTGCTGCGTCAGTTGTGGCTGGAGCCGGGTCAGCCCACTCACCATCAAACGATGTTGGGGCATGTACTCTTCGACGAAATTGACGAAGTCCACCTGGACAAAGCGCTGATCCCAAAAGGCGGGCAGCAGATAAAACGCCGTCCACCCCAGCCCCAGCCCAAACCCCAAGTAGCAGCGCCCCACCCTGGGCCAGAGGGGATCCCAGCGGCCCAGCACCCAAGGCAGAGGCAGCCAAGTTAGCGTAAAGACCAGCAAAGTGGGCAAGTGAGATAGGGCCAACAGGCCGTAGCTAATGGCTAAGGCCACAATCGGCCAAAGGGACTGGGGCCGGCAGATCACCTGGACTGAGGCCCAGAAAATCCAGGGAGAGACAGCAATGGCCCACACTTCCCCCATTGCCCCCCGTTGGTAAATATCCACCAGCCAATAGGGGCCGGCCATACCCGCCAGAGCCAAAACCAGAGCCCAAGCCCAGGGGATGAGTTGCCGGAGAAGGGCATACAGCCCTGTCCCGAAGACCGCCACTGCCAAGCCCATGCTGGCCACCAAAGAGGTGGGCATGTCCAGCCCCAGCAGGCGAAACGGCAAAGGGGCCACCATGCACAGAGGGGGATAAAAAGCAAAGGTGGGATTGCCGTAGCCGAAGTTGGAATACTCCAGCCAGCGGGGGTAGAACTGCCCGCCGAAAAACTGTCGCTGATACTGAAAGGCCCAACTGAGGTTGAAGTGAGTGGAGTGAGTCATGGGATAGCCCTGGCGCAGCATGGGCCAGAGCAGCACCCCAATGCCCACCAACAACCCTAGCCCAACACCCCTCTCTGGTTGTTGCAAAGCTTTCAGCATTTCTCGGCGTTATCCCCATCCTCTGCCTCGAAAGGCCCAGACTTCCCCCCATACTTGCGCAACAGCCGGATGTTTTCGATCACCATCGTCTTTTCCAGGGCCTTGGCCATGTCGTACAGGGTGAGGGCGGCCACCGAAACTGCTGTCAAAGCCTCCATCTCCACCCCTGTTTGGGCGTTGGTTTTCACTGTAGCGGTGATCAGAAAGCCGGGCAGATGGGGATCCGGATCCAGATCCACAGTGACGCTGCTCAAGGGGAGAGGATGACACAGCGGGATCAGATCGGCGGTGCGCTTGGCAGCCATGATCCCGGCCAGCCGGGCCGTTTCCACCACATTCCCTTTGGGCCCTTGACCGGCCAGAATAGCCTGCAAAGTCGTTTCTGACATGCGTACCTGCCCTTGGGCAGTGGCCAAACGGGCAACCGTGGGCTTATCTCCTACTTCCACCATTTGTGCTCGGCCAGAGGCGTCCAGGTGGGTGAGGGCTTGCCCAACAAAGGACTCTGTCCTGCTGGCGCGACTAGAACTCGAATCCGATGGCACCCCGGCCTCCCACAATCCTTGAGAGCTGAAGAGTTGGCTTAGGCTCCGATGAGGTCGGCAAATCGGCAACCAGACCCGCAGGGACTTGACAACTAGTAGCGAATCCAGGCATAGGCGGCATCAGAGAGCACCGGCACCTCGGCGTAGTGGCCGCGAATGTTTTGCACCCAGGCGTAGACGGTGATGGCAATCACCCCCAAGAGAGCCGTGGTGGCCAAAATGCTGACCATCGCTGCCAGGCCAAGGTTGCCGAAGAGTATGCCAAACGCCTGCATCAGCACCTGCACCAAGAACAAGGCAATGTTGAGCAAGAACAAGGCAATGTTGAGCAAGAGCGCCTGGATGGTGTTGAAGCGAACAAAATGGGCTACGCGGGTGTTGCGGATCACCAGGAACAGCAGAGCCAAAAACACCCCCATTCCCAGCCAGCCCGTGGCCAGGGGCACCAGACGAAACAGAGGCGCAAAAATGGGGATCAGCCCTGGCAAAGATTGAAACAGCCCAGAGGGCAAAAAGCCCAAGGGCAGAGCCGATACCAAAGGCAGAAGGTAGGGAAGGGATCCCCACAGCCGATTGATGGGAGTGATGTCGCCGCGCCAGGTCATAATCCGTCGATCCCTATTAGGTGCAGTGGTCATTGAAGTGAAGTTTGCTTGTCGGTGCGCTTCCAGGATCCCCACCAGCTAAAGATTCAGAGAGAGAAAGCAACACCCAAGCCTTGGGCCTATTGTAGTCGATGGATTTGGGTGGCTCAACGCGCTTGGCCGCAAGCTGGCTTCTGCTTTCCAGTGAGCAGAAAAACTCGAGGCCAAAACGTTCAGAGTGAGCGCTCCGATGAATCCAGGCTGATATAATCAACGGCAAATTCTGGCTGCATACCGGTTTTTTGGGTTCTTTACATTTTTCAGCTTCCACCATGAAGATTTCATTGTCTCCCGCTGCTGGCGTTGTCGGAGCTTTCCTCTGGCAAGTTTGGTCTGGGCTCATTGGTTTTCTCAACGACCGTCTGTTGCCGGAGCGCTATCACATTCGGCCCGAAGCTTTGCCGGAGTGGATTACTCAGGTGTGGGCTGTCTATCTGCGCTATCGGGAAGCCTCTCGTCCGGGGGCGATCCAGTTTCGCGGCTTGACGGTGGATCCCAGCCGAGATCTGCGCTCAGCTCACCTCGGATCCCGTCCGCTCCGCTACCGCGGCTGCCCCATGGAGACGGTTGCCCGACCTGGGGATCCCTCTCCTACCGCCCAACCCATCCCTGAAAAGGCTTTTGTGCCCCCCTACTGGAGACTCCTCAATACGCTGCGCTTGAAGTTGAGCCTGGCCGATATTGATCGCTACCCCGTCACTCCGGCCCTGCAGCGGGTTTACCGAGGTCGAGAGTTTTAACACCGCTCTGCTGCTCTGCACGACAGTGGAGTTTTAAGGCTGGGGATCCCCTTGTGGGTGGGGATCCCTTTTTGGACTTTGTTCGCGACAGCGGGACGGAGTCTCCGGATTGGACTTGTAGGTTTGGGTGCGGGTGGTTTCTCCTGAGGGGAAAGCTGAGAAAGACTGCAAAAAAACTTAAGGTCACTTTCCCGCTGGGGGATAAGAGCCCCTACAGTGGATAAAGAAGAACATGGTGCTCCGCACCGCCAACGCAATGAGCTTTGTTATGTCCAAAAGCGGCGTGCTCCTGCTGAACTTGGGGGGGCCAGAGACCCAGGCCGATGTGCAGCCCTTTCTTTACAATCTGTTTGCCGATCCCGAGCTGATCCGGCTGCCGTTTCCCTTCTTGCAGCGGGCCTTCGCCTGGGCCATCTCCACACTGCGGGCCGAAAAATCCCGCCGCAACTACGCGGCCATTGGGGGGGGATCCCCCTTGCGGCGCATTACTGCTGAGCAAGCGCGAGAACTGCAGGCCCACCTGGTGGCTGAGGGCTATGACGTGCCGGTGTATGTGGCCATGCGCTACTGGCATCCGTTGATCGAGTCGGTGGTGCAGCAGATCAAGTCGGATGGGATCACCCGCTTGGTGGTGCTGCCGCTTTACCCGCAGTATTCCATCAGCACGACGGGATCCAGCTTTAAGCTGCTGGATCGGCTCTGGGCTGAGGATCCGGAGCTGGCCCACATCGAGCGCTGCCAGATCTGCTCTTGGTACGATCAGCCCCAGTATGTGCAGGCGATGGCCAGAGCAATTCGGGAACAGTTGGATGGATTTGCCGAGCCCGAAGGGGTGCATGTGCTGTTCAGCGCCCACGGCATTCCCGAAAGCTATGTCACCGAGGCCGGGGATCCCTACCAACGGGAAATGGAAGCCTGCGTGCGGCTGATCTGGAAGCAGGTGGGACGCCCCAATGACCACACCCTCTCCTATCAAAGCCGGGTGGGTTCGGTGCGGTGGCTGCAACCCTATACCGAACGGGTCATCCTGGAGTTGGGATCCCGAGGTGTGAAGCAGTTGCTGGTGGTGCCGATTAGCTTTGTGTCGGAGCACATCGAGACCCTGCAGGAGATCGACATCGAGTATCGGGAGCTGGCCCATCGAGCTGGGATTGCCGATTTTCGCCGTGTGCCCGCCTTAAATACCGACCCTCTGTTCATTGCTGGCTTGGCGGCGCTGGTGCGGCCTCATCTGCTCACTCCGGGCTTGGCAGCTCCTGCCTTTGTCCCTGCTGCCGTGGGCAGCTCGCTGCTGGAGCGGTAGGGAAAACGCCAGGCATTTCATTGTTGCTCTGCTCATTGTTGCTCTGCAACGCTGACGCGACCAGACGAGGACGCTGACTTCATACCCCCAGAAGCGTTCTGATACATTTACGCTGAACACTGCTGAACATCACTGTTCAACTATGCAGCGATAGCATTCTGTTTG
>NZ_JANSIL010000013.1:0-22169 GCF_047462015.1 Synechococcus sp. R5-13
TATTAAACCCAAGCAGGGCAAGGAATGCAAGACCCATTTGCGAGGGATCCGGAAAAAAGTCGGCAAAAAGGGTGCTGGCGAGGGGGCTTTGGGGCCGGAAAGCCTTGTGGCGCAAGGCGTCGAGGGATCGGACGAAAGAATCGGCCTTTGCGGCTTTTGGCGGATCGCTCGCGCAGGCGTTGATACCGTTTGAGTGTGCTTTTGGAAACACCGAGTGCTTAAGTAGGAAGAGACTTGCCTGAGCTACACAATGACCGAGCTGGGGGGTGCAGTCAGGGCAGGCCCACCCCAGATTTCCACCTGGGCGAGGACATAGCTAGTGAGCGGATAGAAGCGGACGCTGTCTTCCTCGGGCTTGATCTTCTTGCGGAGCCGCAGTTTGAGCTCCTCGAACTTGTCTTTGTCGAGGACGCACTCAAACACGCTGTATTGCACGCGCTTGCCGTAGCCTTCTAGCAGGTCGGCAATTTTCTTGCGTCGCTTGTCGCAGGGAGTATCGTAGGTAACAACATAAAGAAACATCAGCGAATCCGGTAGGGCTGGTACAAATCTTGAGGATTATAGACGGATTGCTTAAACTTTTTAACTTGCTGCGTTAGCAGATCCCAGCGGGGTTGATCTCCGTCAGGGGTCTGGATGGATCCCTCCATTCTTTGGATGAAAGCTGTAAGGTACTTTTTCCTGCCACTATCACTTAGAAAACAGCCACCATCGCGATACTCAAAGTCTTCTTCGATGTTCATAATGCCCTTGTTGATCAGCCAGAGGACTATTGAATCTACAATAGGCGCCCGAAATTCTTCCAGTAAGTCCGAAACCAGAGCAGCATGGCGTTCACTGCTAGCGTGCAAGCAACCCTGATAGGGATCCAAATCTTGCAGCTCAATCAGGGTTAATAGATGGTTCCAGAGCACCATGTAGCCAAAGCTGAGCATGGCATTAACCGGGTTAGTGGGCGGCTGTCGAGTGCGGTTAAGCAAAACAAAGCCCCTTTGCTGAAGGCAATTTCCCAATTCCGGGAAATACAGAGCCGCAGCCGCTCCTTCAATGCCCCGCAATTGATCTAGAGACTTGGCCTCAAGAGCTTGAGCAGCCAAATGTTCCAGACTGCGCAGGGTCAGATCCCCTGTTTCAGTGGGGCGCTGCCTGAGCTGCCTCATCAGCAGCACCCGGCTATTGAGCAGCTTGGCTCGCACCATCTGGGCTGCCGTTTGCAATCGCCATTCTTCAGGGAGCGCTTGTTGCAAATGAGCTAAGCGGCGGTACCCCCTCTCTATAGGAACAAGGCGACCATAGCAATAGCCTAGCCGGGAGAGATAGGCAATAGGAATATTCCGCCTCAGGCACGCTCTCACTACGTCTGTGGTGACCTGGGATCGGCCAAAGATTAAAATTTGCTCCAGCAAGGGTAGAGGCACCTCCTGCAAGAGCGACTCGCCCAAATAGACCATTACGAACTCTTGCTTAAGGCTTAGCCTACACCCCTGCTGAGAGACATATAAAGTTCGCATTATTCGTCATGACGACGCAGATCTTCAGCGCCTCGCCTCTGATCTATGGCATTGCCGGGTTTAGAGCGGCCACGCTCCGGTAAAATCTCAACATCAATTTCAGGACTTGACAAGAAATCCATCACGATCTCGGCCAGACTGCCCGAAAAGAAGCTGGCAATCATGACAAGAACGGTATTGGTAATCACGGCTGCCAATCCCAAAGGAGCAATTAGCAGGATGGCCAGCGTGATCGAGCCGTTGACCACAGCTGTAACAAGGTTTCTAAGAACTTTGGCATTGATCCTCTTTTTGGACATTTTATTCCTCCAGAGATTCTCCAAGATCTCTACCTCAAGGGCCAGATTATTCCAAAATCATCAGCATTTTTCCTGAGCTGTTCAAGATAACTTTTCCTAGGATTCACCGTTGCCCCAAAAACGGTAACCACCTGATAGTCATCCAAATCTGCAATCCAGACAGGGGACGGCGTGCCTGTGTCGCCGCAGAGAAACTTGTCGTATTTTCCTGGCGCTATCTTGCCTACCTTGTGCAAAACAGCCAAAGCATAGGGCTTATTAAACTCTTCTGGGCCGCTGCAGACTACAATCCTGCAATGGGCATCCACAGCTTCAGGACACTTTTCTTTGCCGACCTGACCAAAGCTCCTGGGATTGCTGAGATCAATGGCCTGCCCAGTCAAAACCTGGAGTGCTTCAAAAAAGCCCCGCAGCCGCTTCTGAAAGAGTTTCTGGAATTCCTCTACCGACTCTGGCAGATTCCAAAATGAATCTTCGGAGTTGGGAATGAGGGTGGATCCGCGCCACCAAGGAGCTCTGTCGCGATTTTGGCGAGAGTAGCAGGGCCTTCTTGCCCCCTGGCCAATACCTCCCAGGTGAAACAGCATCCAGGTCAGATTCCGAAAGAGCTTTTGCACCGCTTTCTGGTTCTCCTTTGAAGCATAGTTTTGGCACTCCTCAGAAAGGCTGAGAATGAGGATCCCTTCTTGCCGTCCGGCAGGCTTCCCCTTTCCTGCTTGATTGGGTTCCGGCTCCGGTTGAGTTACTCGCCCCTTCAAAAGATCCACGTGGATCCAGCCGTGTTTTTGCTGGGGAGTGATGGCCCCAAAAAGTTGCCCCTCCCATTCCTGCACCTGCTTCACGGGCAAAACACCCAGGGCAAAGGTTCGAAACCAGTAGCGCAGCATGTTCTTAAAGGCTACCGGTCGCACTTCGGCAATTGATTTGTTGTCATACCGGTTCTTATCAGGTCTCCAGTTGACCACTTGCCGCCCGTGGATCAACTGACCCTCCAGCTCAAAAGGCAGCCGCAAGAATTCTCCCTTGTATTGAGATAGAGTTTTGCCAGTTTGAATCAGCCGACCGTAGCCGGTATTGACTTGGGATCCCACTCCTTGCTCCAGCCCGCGGATGAGCCATTCTTTCACTTGGGCCAACATCTCGTTGGTGCAGCCTGGCCCTTTACGCAGGCCAATCAAAAAAGTGGCTTGCTTGAGAGAAAAGAAGAGGTTGGGATTAGGTGAGTATTCAAGATTTTGACCGTTCCACTTCCAGATATTATTGGCAATATCGACAGCTAGACCTCCTGTTCTGGAATTATCGGGATCCCCTTGTCTTTGAGTCCTGGTCGGCACAGGGTAGGCATCTAAAAAGATCACCTTGCCAGCACTATCTTTGTCCTCAGCTTCTAGATGCCCAAGCCAGGGTGCCACTGCTTTATCCGCCTCTTTCCAAGACAGATTGCGCTTCCGCATCAACTCTCGAATAGCCTGGGTGCGGGCTACCCCCCGCAAGGTGGAGCTGGGAATGTAGGGGATCCCCAAGTGATCAAAAGCGGGCAGCAGCATACTCTCCGGGCCTTTGGCTCCACCCACCCGAATTCGCCAGGGACAGGTGACCTGAAAGGTGTCATTGGCAATGCGCTTGATGCGATCGTTTAGAACTTGCAAGCGGGAGCTGTAGTCTGCATTTGCTTCCGCCCGATGCACCAGATCGACTTTGGTTCCGTCCCTGAAAGGAGCCCCATAGGCTCTCATCCACCGCAGATATTCAATAAAGCTCGCCGTCCGATCTGGGTTGGGATTGGGATCCGAGGGATGCCCTAACCAGGGAGAAGGTTGGGAATGGTTGCCGCCCCCTCCACCACCACTCCCCCCTCTCTGATTGGGGGGATGGCCTCCTCCTTGACTTCCTGAACTTGGCGGACGGCTGGGATCCCCTTGCTGAGGTGAGCCTGGTCTTCCAGGACGGGGAAGGGGTTGTGGAGCGTTGGCAGGACGATTGCTAGGCATTTGATCTTCTCCTAAAGCTGGAAAGCAGTATTAGGAATTGCGAAGCGTTTCCCGAAATTCGCGCAACATAGCGCTGGTGCCAATTTCTAAGGCGCGTCGAATAAGTTGAGGTACAAGACTGGAGATGTCGAAGTCTGGAAAAAGCCGGCTGCAGCTCGATTCTACGTAGTCTTCTCCCTGCAGAATAAATATCCGCAAACTTCGCTCACCCAAGAGCCAAACTTCGGGCACGCCAATAGCTTTATAGGCATCGATAAAGGTCCGGGAAGTAACGTCGGACTCAATGGCCAGATCAGGCGGAGGCAACAGATCGACATCGATCCTTCCCTCACACCCTCGCACCTGCTCTAGGTGATGGACATAAAAGCAGGTGTCAGGCTCCACCCCAGCACTGCCAGACTTTTTAAGGGTTGTTGAGCCAAAGTCTTCCCAGTCTCTCCCTTGAGAATCAAGGAGAGCTTTCACAATATCTCCGGCAATGCGGTGAGGGCGCTCATGTTTGGACAAGGGAGACATGATCTCTAACGTGCCGTTGTAATAGGCAATGCGAGTGTGGCGGTCTTCCCCTAACTCTTCCAAGATGCTCTCAAAGTCTTGCCAAGTCAGCGAATGGATGACCACTTGGCTTCCTTCACACAGGGAAATAGACTGGATTGGAACAGCTACACTCATTAGTC
Source organism: Synechococcus sp. R5-13 (assembly GCF_047462015.1). Lineage (NCBI taxonomy): Bacteria > Bacillati > Cyanobacteriota > Cyanophyceae > Synechococcales > Synechococcaceae > Synechococcus > Synechococcus sp. R5-13. The sequence continues at coordinate 4,479 of NZ_JANSIL010000013.1, forward strand.
CCCTCCGCTAATGTCATGGTAAATGGCTGTAGCCCAGAAGCTGAATTCTTGCGCCAAAGCAAGTCCCAGTCCTGTTAAACCCAGGTACTCTTCAACTCCCAACCCCATGAGACGATCCAGGCCGTTGGATTTGGCAATTTCGTTTTGACCGGAGATCTTTTCTAGGCAATCGAAAAACTCCTTGACCACCTCTTTTTTGCCCTCTTGGCTAAGGGCGTCTTCTTCGGCCTTGAGGCGCAGCAGGCCCCAAGTAGAAAGATAGGTGTAGAGCTCCACAGCCTGGTTTTTTTGCTCTTTTAGCCTTTCTGTATCCTTGGTTTGCGCTCTGAGCTGGCACAGGGATTCGTAAACGGGCTTGGCCAATGTACGCGGGTCAAAGCTATTCATAAAACCTCCCTCCTAGGTTGAGATCTAGTTCAAAGACAGCTCCACAAAGCCTCGGCCCAAGCTTTCCTGGCCGCCAATCTGCATAATCTGGTTGGATTGCAGCAGATCTCGAAACTCTTTCATTGCCTCCTCAGAACTGCCATTTGCTTGGGCGGTAACCCCCCAGGTAAAGTACATCAAGCTGTCAGGAGGAATGGCCTCTTCATAGCGGAAGCCTCCTTCCACAACCTTGTGCTCGCTAAGCTTGACTTTCACCTGCCGCCACAGGCTCATTTGAATGAGGGTGGCACAGTGCTGATCGGGTAAAACAATCACGCGACTGATATTAGGATCTTTGGTGTAGCTCTTCCATTCCGACCATTGTTTGAGACCCTCTTTGAGAATGGCATCTTTGAGGTAGATAGGCTGGTTTGTTCCCAAGTTGGTGCTATAGGGATCCGGCACTGACAGATTCTGGCCTGTTAGCCGCAGCCAGCGCTTGAGCAGAAGCGGGCAGCTTATCCACACCACCCCGTGGCTGAGGGAGGGCACCGGGATCCAAAGCAAGGAGCCATCTCCAATCCAAATGGATCCCTGGGTCAGCTGATCCCCTTCCCCAATTTCGTTGCCAAAGAGCTCAAATTTTTTGTGCTTATCAGTCACACTGGCCCGCAACCTGCCCCGGATGGTGCTGGAAGGGATGTAGGGCAAATGGGTGTGGGATTCGCGGGCAATCCCCAAGAGGTTCCCTTCTTGGGCAGTGCCGCCGGTGTGCAGGGGAGTCAATAGATGGAGGTAGGCAATCTGAAAAGTCATGGATGGGCTCCTTTTGCGAGTAAGTATTCAAGGACTGAAAGCAAAACTCAGTTGGCCCAAGGCAGCCATAGGAGCTCGCTATAGCCCAACAGCCGCCAGCGGTGGAACACGTTGAGCCGGCCATCTTCTAGCTCCGGCTCTTCTTGGTTGAGGGGGGCCGGTTGCTCCAGGTAGTAGACACTGCCAGGAGGCGCTGCAAAAACTTGAGGAGCGGGTAGGCTGATCTGTCGCGACTGTTGTAGAGAATCCACCCGCAGGCGGCCGTTGATGGGAACGGGCTTGCCGGTGGCCACGCTCACCAGGGGGCCGGTGAGGGGATGGGCGGGGTGGGGAGTGGCCAATCGCCATTCCCACGGCCAGGCACGGCAGAGGGAACGCCCGTCCACCTTTTTGATGAACACACCTGGGGTCACCAAGTAGGCCAAAGCGCGTCCGGCTTGGCAAAAGGCGGCCTGAGAAAGGTCCTGCAACTGCTGCCACTGCGCCTGCAACTTCGGACAAGGGGCTAGCAAGGCACCGTGGCCTTCTCCCCCCAGCCGCACAACCACTTCTTGCTGCAGGGGCAAGGGATCCCAGGCTTCGCGATCGGGATCCCAGCCCTCGATGGAAAGGGCCAAACTCCAGCCCGGCTGAAGGCGGATGCAGGTCTCCACAAAGTAGCCATCGGCTTCTCGCACTTGCCGCTTGCTCACCTGCAGAGTGTTGTGGGGCCGTACTTCATACTTCAACGGCGGCTTGACGGCCTGGCTGAGATCCCAGCCTTTGCCTTCCAGCGCCTTTTGCACCGCCTCGAAGGGCAGATAGCCTCCCGTTTTTTTCTTCTTGCTGCTCTGGCTGCGTTCGGGTTCCTCCTCTGCTGGCCTCAGGGACACCAACGGGGCTGGCCGGGTGGGATCCCAGTGGCAATGGAAGTAGGGATCCGTCTTGTCCAACCAAGGAACGGGAACAAGGGGGAATCCGTCTTCCAGATGCAGAGGGGCGGGGAAATAGAGCCTTTCGTCGTGGCAGAGAAAGGGGCCCCGCAGCCGCAGCGTCATCGGCTGGCCCAGGTAAGCCTGGATAGCACCAGCAAGGGTATGGCCGCTAGGGGGAAAGCTGCTGTTGGCCCAGGCCCGCTCTCCCGGCGCAAAGGGCTTAGCATCTCGAAACATCCACACATCCAAGGGTGATAGGGTAAACCAACTCATCGGCCGTTCCTCCCCAATTTCACGGTGCGGTTGCGCAGCACAAAAGCCGCCAGCTTGAACCAGTTTTTGATCTCCAGATCCCACTCCTGGGGCTGGGCGGGCAGGCTGTGCTGCCAAAAATGCTGGATAAACTCCACAAGCTTGTTCTGGAAGTGCTCTTTCTGCTCCGATTCCTGTTTGAAGAGATCCCGGCGGCTGCAAAAGAGCGTGGCCCAGGCTGGCACCGCCTCTGGGCTGGGGGCAGGATGTTGCTCCCACAGTTGGGCTGCCTGCTCAAACAAGGAGCTTTGATCCTGCTGCTGGCCCATGAGCTTCCAGTCAAAATCAAGGAGATCCTTCCACTTGTCGAACGTGTCGAATTTGCTGGTGCTCACCAGTTGGTTGCCATTGGCAAACAGCACCCGCACCTGCACGCTGTCTTTGGGGCAGCCATGGGCATAGAGGTGGCCCTTGGCTTCTTCTTCCGCCTGCCAAAGGTTTTCCAGGGCAATGGCCAGAGGCACCGAGTGATGGGCAATCACCACGCCGAAGCTGATGGTGGCTGCGGATCCCAGGGTAAAGAGGGGGCGCCGGCTCAAACCTTCGGGAGGCCGCCCTTTTTTCCACTGCCAGTAGTCCCCCAGGTTCTCAAACTCCCGCCAGTCATCCTCTCCCCCCCGGAAACACTGGCGAATATCCCACAGCCAGCCATCCCACTCCCAGAGGTTGGTGTAGGCCAAAACGTCGTCCCCGCCGGCGTAGATGAGCTTGCCTGCATAGCGTTGCTCTGTTAGGTAGGGCACCAACTGGCCGGAAAAATCCAGCAGGGCGCGGCTTAGGGCGCTGTGGGTGGCAGGCCCCATGCGCTTGCGGCTGTTTTTGACAAACTTCTGAAAAGCGTCTTTGACTTGCTCCAGCTCCTCCTTGTCCTTGCCAAAGACCTCGCCAATGGCTTCCGTTTGCCCGTTGGCCAGCCGCTGTAGGGGTTGAGGCAGATAGTCGTAGTAGGATTTCATCTTCTCGCCCCTGAGCCATTTGCCCATGTCGTCCCCATCCCCGGCAGCCAGCACGTACCAACTGGCGGGGTTAACGCTGGGGTAGTAGCGGCCTAGAAGCGTCTCGATGTCCTGCCGGTAGCTTCTTTGCGTTTCCTCGTCCAGCTCCAGGTCTTCCACCAGCCAACCGGCATTGAGCAGACGGGGATGGTAGCACAGCTCCTGCTGGTCGGCCCACGGGATCCCCCATTTGCCCCGCATTTCCCGCAGCACCCCTCTGACCTCCGGGTAGCGGGCCTCCACTGCCTGACAGGCCTGCTCAAAATGCTCCCGCTCCCGTTGCCCGTGAGTCTTGAGGTAGCCAGCCACCCCAGCCGTGAGATCCGGGTAGGAAGCGGCAATCTGGTCTTCAATCTGGTCTTCATCCAGCTCGCGGAAGAGCTCCGGCAGCACTTTGTACAAGCCCCGCTTGAGGGTTTCGGTGGCATTGAGCTGTTCCCGGCCATCGAAGAGCCCGGCCTGCCGTTGCCAAAGCCGCCGACTCTCCCCTTCTGTTATCCACCCCTGCCGCGGTGAGGGATGCACCACCGGCCCCAAGCCCGAAACGGTGCTGCGCGGCCCAAACGCAACGGGGAGCTGCCAATCGCGGGCCTGCTTACAAGCGGCTTGTAGCCGCCGACTTTGCTCCACTGCGGCTGCCCACCAAGATCCCACGTTGAGTCCGGCCTTGTATTGGCGGCGCTCTTGCTTTTTGGGATCCCAAAAGCTAGCCCGCAGAAACTCCAGCTCCTCATCAGCAAAGAGCTTTTGCTTAGCCCCCAGGTGATAGGTGCGGTTTTGGGCACTGACCCAGGGATCCTCATCAATGGAAACCTGAGGGGGCTTGAGGATGCCGGTATCCTTGAGAGAGTGAGCCGGGGATCCCAGGGGCACGGCTGCCCAGTAGTGCTGCCACTGATGCTCCAGCCATCCCTGCCAGGTGGGGTCCTCTGGGTGCAACTGCCTCAGCCAGCGGCGATCCGCCTGCAGGTGATCCAGCACCCTCTGGGCCAACTGCTTCCATTCTTCCTTGAGGGTCTGCTGGGCAAACTGCATGGCCGCCTCCACCCGCTCTTCTGGCAGCAGCAGCAGGAGCACATTGGGAAAGCCGGCGGTGAGCAGGGCGTTAGGCGAAGGCTGAGGGATCCATTCTTCAAATTCGGGGTACTTCTCCCGCAGCCAGTAGTCGATTAATGGCTGGCCATAGAGGCTGGGGTAGAGTAGGCAGTCGGGACCGTATTTTTCAGCTAGTCGCCAACTTATGCGAGCAGAAAGGTAGTGCAGCAGCCAGGAGCCAGCCCAGAAGTCCCGCATTTTGCGGCTGGCTTTGATCAGCTCCTGGATGGGGTTGAAGGTAAAGCTCACCAAGAAGGGACGCGCGAACTTGGGCTCGTCGTAGCCGGCCAAACATCCCGCTAGGGCTGCGGTGACGCTGGCGTGGCTCCACAGGGATCCGTCTGGCAGCCGGGTTTCTGCCGGCAATAGCAGCAAGCTTTCATCCCCAAACTCCTGACAAATGGCCTGGGGAAAGCACCGCCAAAACCACCAAAACACTTTTTGGGGATCCTCCTCTTGCCAAACCCAATCGGGGATGGCGCTCTCCTCCCGTTCCATCAGGTAGTCTGCACGGGAGCGGGCATCCTTGAGGGCTTGGTGTTGGTCATCGGCCAATTGCCAAAAGCGCTTGCGCCCGGAGAGCAAGTGGCTCATTTCTAGTCCAAGACCCAAGTTGCGATCCTCAACTTGATAGTTGATGGCTATGGGCAAATGGCCAATGGCCGCGCGGTCGCTGGCCGAGGCGATGAGATCCGCATCTCCCACACCTCTGAGAGGGGATCCCTCGGCTTTGGGAGAAGACCATCCCTGCATCGCTGCCAGTTTGGCCCACGGCCCTTCCTTGGAGCGGCCAGTCCTGTCGTGTAGGGCTTTGAGGGCGGGATCGTGCAATAGACCCCAAATCTTGGCTTGCCAGTAGTGAGACATAGGGTTTTCGCAAAGCAGTTAGGAATAGAAAGACCAGAGGAACGGTGAACAACTTTGAAGAAACAGTAGGCAGGAATTCGCCAAGTGTCCGACGCAATGGCTACAGAGGCTACAAAGTAAAATCCGTCAATCCTTGGGTATCTGTAGAGTTTCTTCAGTATTTCTCCAGGTAAGCCAAGATGGACGCTGTGAGCTTCTGCCGCTTTTCTGAACCCTCTTGAGAAAAAAGAGCCTGAGGCTGGGATCCCTGCCCAAACGTATTCGCTTCTCCGGTTACCGACGCCTTTAGCCTAGGGAGCCTTGGAAATACCCCCTTCCAATTCCTCAGAAGACTCCGGCTGGGTCAAGTCGGGGAAAAGAGCCTCCAGCTTGGGCAGCAGATCCCGCAGAACGAAATTTTCCAGAGCTTCCCCGTCCAAACGATTGGGATTCATTTGCACATGGGCCGTGTCGTTGCGGTATTCGCTGAGGCGAGACCAGAGATCGGCAAGCTGTTTGGTGTCGGAAACGTGGGCAGCAATGGCCAGAGACATCTGGGGCTGCTCTCCTCGTGGGATCAGGGATCCCAACTGCTGTTCGATCTCCTGCCGCTGTTCCCGCTCGCGGTAGTTTTGGATCCCCTCGCACAGGCAGAGGGCAGAGATCACCCACTCCCGAGCCAGTAGAAGAGCTTGGGCGGTGAGGCGCTTTTCCACGTACCACCGCAGCAGTTGAAAGTGTTTTTGAATTTCGGCCCTGGGATCCGAAGCCTTGTCTGGGGGCAGGGCCAGCTGGCCGTAGCTATCCTGAATGCTTTGCAGCAGCAGACCAAAAGGCTTGGCAAATTGGCCCACCTCTTGCTCCAGATCCGCAGTGGAGTGCCTTTGCAAATTGGGCAAGTCCTCTTCTAGGAGACTGACAGGTCTTACCAGTTCAAGAGAGCGGGAAACATTGCGGATGGCTCGGCCAAAGCTTTGCAGGCGAGTAGGTCTGGGATCCCTTTTGTCCAACCCTGGTTGGCGGTAAAAGTCCCGTTGAACTGTATCCAAAAGTTGGCCCAACTCCAGCGCCGAGCCGGTGCTGATGAATTTGTCGGTAGCCGTCAGCCAGTCCAAAAGACGAAGGGCGGGGGTGAGATCGATGATGGGTGTTTCCTGCTGGTCTTTGAGATAGAGACCGTAGTACAGCCCCTGAATATTTACATTCTTGGCCTTGCGCAAAAGGGCGGCTCCCAAGAGCACCAGTACGGGGATGGAGCGAAAGGCGTGGGTGATATCGAAAACCAGCCGCGTATGGGGCTCGATGCTATCGACCAGCACATCGAAGATCTCCCAGGTCTCTGCCTCGGTTTTCCCTTCAGGAATGGCCTTGGCAATTTTCTCCACGTGGGGGGGTAGGCAGTCCTGTAGATGCTTCCAATGGGTGTCATGTGCTTCTTGGGTTAGCAGCACAATCACCCTCTCGATGTCAAAGAGCTGACAGAGGGCTTTGGCAACATAACGGGTTCTATCGGCTTTCCGCTCCCCAAAAACATACACCGTCTCGCTGTAGGGGCTGGTGCCTAGAGTGGTCAAAAGGGTATTAGCCATAGGGATCCTCTCGATGACGGCTTTCAAGCATTGAAGCACGGGCATCTTCAAGCTACTGCAGCTTGGAAGCCTCCCCTTCTCAAGTTGCCTGGAGAGGGTTCTGGGTTGAATGTTGCCCTATCCTCTCCCGAAAAGTGGCATCCTCTGCTCAGCCGGTGCCAGAAAGATGGGGATCTCTACCCCCAAAATTGAGTGGAGCCATCTTGCCGCTGGATTTGGATCCCTGCTCGACAACTGTTTCAAAACGGTGAAGGTGGGGGATGTCAGAGCTAGCCTAGACAGAGATTCGGCCATCCTAAACAACGGGGATCCTGTGATGCTATCGACTCCAGAGTTGTCCATTTCAGGTCAAAAGCTAACTCCCGAACAGTTTCTGGCCTTGCCGGAGGGGGATATTGTCTATGAGCTAGTCGATGGGCGGGCCGTCTCCAAAAACGAACCCATGTCGCCAAAACGCTTCCATGCTCGTCTCCAACCGGTGTTGTGGCAAATTTTGGAGGACTGGTGCTCTAGCCCTGAGTGTCCTAAGCCTGGGTCAGCACATACTGAGTGGGCAATTGTTCTGACACGAAAAGCAGAACCCTGGATCCCGATTCCCGACCTCACCTACATCTCCAACGAGCGATTGCCAGTTGAGGCCATGACCGATGAGCCTTGTTTTGCCATTCCCGAGTTGGTGATCGAGATCCTTTCTGCTGGCCAGAGTTTTGGGGCCATAGCCCAGAAGGCAACCGATTATCTAGAAGCTGGGATCCCCCGCGTTTGGGTGGTGGATCCCCAAGCCAAGAGCATCACCGTCTTCTATCCCGATGCCCCGCCGCGCACCTTTACGGGATCTCAAGCCATTCAAGATGATTTCCTGCCGGGTCTAAAGGTGATCCCTCAAGATGTATTCGCTCAAGCCCGGATCCCTTAGGGGGTACCTAGCGAGCCCACGATAATCAGAGTTAGTTCCAGAAAGAGAGCATCCGGCAGAGGTGGCCACCCGCTCGGGTCTGGAGCTGATTGGCTCAGGAATGCCGAAGGGATCCCGAAGCGATATTCCCTGCTATGGGCTAATGGCGAGACGGAAAAGCTTCTCATCGGCCAGTTGAAGAACTTCCTGCCCTGCAGCCGCCAGTTGTTCCGGGGGCAAGTTCCGGTATTTGTCAATAAACTCGGGCAAAACTTGAAACTCCACCCGCTTGCCGGTCTCTCGGTGGATGACCACGCTGCGCATTTTTTCAAGAGATTCGACCTCCACCAGCTTCAAGTTCAACTTGCCCAAACTGGCCCCTGTTGCAGCATGCAAGCCATCCACAATGCACACGAACGGGATCTCTGCCGGCGACTCGTGAATGACCTCCACCAGAAAACGGTTCCTAGAAGTGTGGGGAGTTGGACTCATCAAGCCCAGCTCCTGCAGAGCGCGCATCCCCATGCGATAGCCGACCACGGCCCAAGGCCCAGCTCCGCCATGAATTTCCGTTACTCGCTGAATGGCCGCCGCCGTCGAGTCCGTTGCAGAACTGGTGACCGGATGAGCTGTCGCCGGCGCTCCCAGAGTTAGCTGAAGTGCAATCAGCAAAAGAGAAAGCTGCTGTGGCTTGGCAATGGATGACAGGTTCATAGGCAGCGAGAGAGCTGATAAAGAGGAGATGGGTCAAGCCATCCTAAGCTCTACCCTTCGAGGTTGCCTATGCGGGGGTAGGGGATCCAGCTGTCTTCTGAGAACTCTTCCAAAAATCAACTCCTGGGTAAACAGGGCTAAGACCAGTGGTATTGTCAGAGGTAAGCCCCTGGGCGTTGAGCACTTTCACGTGGCTGTTGTGGTCGAAAGTGCCTTGCTGCTGGCAGCAGGCCTTAGCACCCCTGACTGCCCTTTCCACTGATCGCCCTGGGGCGCCGCGCGCTGCTTGACAGAAGCGAGCTGTGTTCACTAGCATTTCTTACATATGTTTTATGTGGCAGTTGTGTAATGAGCCACTCAATGACTGCTGAAGCTTCAATGGCAAACCCAACACATGTCCCTTACGAAGCTCCCGTAGTGGACCTATGCCTGCCCGTGCGAGGAACTACCCTCCCAGCAGATCACGGGTACGCTCTACTCGCGGCGCTATGCCACCAAGTACCAACACTGCACCGAAACCCTCACATCGGGATTTTGACAACAGCGGGAATTGGAGACAGACGAGGCAAAATCTTACTGACTCCGCACTCCCACATTAGAATTCGGCTGCCCATGGAAGCAGTGCCGGAGGTGTACAAGCTAGCCGGCAAGCAATTGAAGATTGGATCTCACGAAGTACAGCTAGGGATCCCCAGGATTTTTACTCTCAAACCAAGCACTTCCCTAAAAGCCCGAATTGTTACAATCAAGGGCTACACCGAGCCAGATCCATTTGTGCAAGCTGCCCAAGACCAGTTAGAAAAGCTTAAGATCTCAGGCCGGGTATCAGTACTGCAAGATAAAACTGGGAAACCCTTGCGCAAGACCTTGAGAATTAAAGGGCATACGATTGTAGGTTTCTCAACCTTAGTAGAGAACCTACAGGAAGAAGACTCAATTCGCCTCCAGCAGGTAGGGCTAGGTGGCCGGCGGCGCATGGGTTGTGGATTCTTTTTGCCGTGCAGGTGAGGATGACTCTACAATGTTTAAGTTTTTGCTAGCAAAATCGCTGGGAAAATGGGATCCCAGCTACCAATCTAAAGAAGAGTATGCTCAGGCAAGGGGCGCTGCTAAACTTGCAGGCCATGTTGCGGCTGTCTTGTCAGCGGCTGAAGTCTTCTCAGATCGCCTAGGACAGACTATTTGCAAGCAGTTAGGGTTAAGTGACTCAAATCGTTTGGGAGCTGTTGTCAAATTAGGAGCTTATCTGCACGACTGGGGTAAAGCCAATCAACATTTCCAGGAGATGGTTTATCTCAAGTCGTCGATCCTAGACACTAACTCGAAAGCAGAGCTTGAAAAGAGTTGGAGAAGTCATAACAGAAGGCAACTTATCCGACATGAGTTTTTAAGTGGCATACTTGCTTTACAGGTCAGTGCATTTCGAGAGTGGCTACAGAAAGCATTTACTGAAGAGGAGCTCCTCTTAGCTGCCTGGACAGCAATTGGACATCACCTCAAAGCGGGAGTGAATTCTCAGGGCAAAGAATCTCACAAAATTACGGAGTTGTCTGATGGCTCAGGATCTGAGATTTACGTTTATACTGGCCATCCAGACTTTCAATCTGTGTTGAGGCTCGGATCGCAGAGACTAGGGCTACCATCAGAGATTCCAAGTGTACCCTCAGCAAGTTGGGAAAGAGACCAACTGGAACAGCACTTGCATGCATTGGTAGATCAGTTTCGAGACTTTGCTCAAAATTTTAGCTTTGAGAGACAGATATTAATAGCGGCTGCTAAGGCAACAGTAATTGCTGCAGATTTAGCAGGATCGGTCTTGCCAGTGGAGGGAGAAAACTTGCAAAGCTGGGTTTCTAATACCTTGAGTTTAGCTCTCCAAGAAAGTGAATTAGAGCAACTGATTACCCAGAAACTAGGAAAAAACTCCCTGCGTCCCTTCCAAGAGCAAATGGCTGCTGCCACTCATCGAGTAACACTGGTCAAGGCAGGCTGTGGTACAGGCAAGACCTTGGGAGCCTACGCTTGGGCGAAAAAGTGGGCATCGGGAAGGCGACTGTTTTTTGGCTATCCGACCACCGGAACGGCTACTCAGGGCTACTTGGACTACGCTGAGGGATCCCCAATAGAAAAGACACTGATGCACTCACGAGCAGATTTGGATCGAGAACTTTTATTGACCGGCGAAGGCGAAGAGGATGAGGGTAATTCGTTTCGTTTGGCAGCGTTGCAAGTATGGAGAAAGAAACTGGTTATCTGCACTGTGGACTCTATTTTAGGGTTAATCCAGAACAATAGAAGACCACTATTTTCTTGGCCAGCTCTAGTTCAATCTGCCTTCGTTTTTGACGAGGTACATGCCTATGACAATCAGTTGTTTGGCTCTTTGCTGAGATTTTTACAGGCTTTTCGAGGCGCACCTATCCTACTGATGAGCGCCAGCTTCACCCCAGGGCGACTTGAGGCGATTAAACGGGTGATGAGTGAGTTGGGTGAGCCTATAGGGGATCCCATTGAAGGACCGCAAGAGTTAGAAGAGCTGAAGCGCTATCAAATAAGAGAAATTTCATCAGAAGGGGATCCCATCAATTCCGAATCCATTTGGTCAGAAGTTACTAAGGCAGTTCAAGAGAACCAAAAGGTATTGTGGGTAACTAATTCAGTTGCCAGTTGCATTAACATTTATCGAGAGGCTCAGAAGAAGCTAAAAGACATTGAAGCCAAAGTTTTAATTTATCACAGTCGATTTCGTTATAAAGATAGACTTAGAAAGCATGAGCAGATTATTAACGCTTTTGGTCAACCAGGGCCTGTTCTCGCTGTTACTACACAGGTTTGTGAAATGTCCTTAGATTTAAGTGCAGACTTGCTTATCTCTGCTATGGCTCCAGCGACATCTTTAATTCAGCGACTAGGTCGCCTCAATCGAAGAATGAAAAGCGAGCAGGAGCGATCCCGTGTAGCTCTTTTCTACGAATGGAACGAACACCTCCCCTATGGCGCAGCAGAATTAGAAACTGGCCGGCAGCTGCTTGAACAGCTTAGAGAACTTGAGTATATTTCCCAGCGAGACCTGGCTGATATCATCTCTCAGCTCAGCCGGGAAGAGCCTGCCAGGGTGAAGTCAGCATGGCTTGATCAAAACTGGTGCACTTATCCAAGTTCCCTGCGAGAGGCCAGCTACACGATAACAGTGCTTCTGGCAGAGGATCAAGACGCTATTTGGAAGGCTGCTGAAGTCAGACAGAAGAAAGCTCTAGATAAGGGCCAAAAGCTATCGAGAATGCAAGCTTTTCTACAAGAAGCTCAAGCCTGGTCAATTCCAATCCGGATCCCAGATAAAAAGACAGAGTGGTGGAATTGGCAACGACGCGGGTTTTATTTCATCACAGAGCCTGGATATATCACCTACAGCGAGGAATTTGGTACGCCATGACCGAATTAAAGTTGCACCTAGGACACCCCGGATTAACATTGCTGCATCGGGCGGGTTTAGCCGGACTATGGATGACCCTCAAGCAGCTAGAGCAGGAAATTCCACCAGAAAAGCGTCCAGGGTCACTAAGTTGGGAACTGACGTCTCGACAAGTTCAACTGTCCTGGCAGGGAAATGACTTTGAAGTAATTGATTGGTTGCTCAAAGAGTCCTTCCAGCTTGACAATGGGTTAATCGCACTGCGAGGGATCGACAGTAAGTCGATGCGAAAAGACTCCCAGGTAGTCATCCATCAAGGAATCCTGGGAACATTTCTACAACATGCCAAAACCCGTAAAGTTATTGGCGAGCAAACTCAATCTTTAGAGATTGATGAGGATCATCCGCCTGTCATTATCAAGTATAAAGCTTTAGAAAGCTACGTCCATCAGGAATTTGCCAAAAATCTATGTGATAAAAACGGTAATTGGCTTAAGCAGCCAATTAGCATTGCTGGCTGGCTTAATCCTGGTGCAGTCGTTCGCCACAATGCATTTCCCTCGGATACAAGCTTTGAAGAATCTCCAGAGATGGCCTTTATACTTCTCTACGCTCCTGTTTCTTGCTGCTACTACATACTTCGCTCGCGGCTGCGAGATCAGAAAGCTCAATATGCCCTGGTAGTTCCCGAGATTACCGATATGGAGGTCTATGCAAGCTACCGGCAAGATCCCCAGCTTCGTTATGCAGCCTACCAGGATTTTCATGCTTCGAGTTTGGGAGATGCTGGGCTTAGGTTTTTGACGTACCAAGGGATTGCAGAATCTGCTAGGGAATTTAAGGTAAAACGATGTCAGGTTCTAACTCTAGGTGTTGTTCCGTGGTCGAGCCAACAAAAATCTCGCACAGATCTACTTACTGTAGAAGCAGAATATCGCGTCTGTAAAAACTACCAGATCTGCAAAGCAGTGTTACCAGATCGAGTTGTCGTCAAGGCAAAAGCAGAGGAAGGCAGTTTCATTGCAACAAGTTTTGCTCGTGAGATGATTGCTGAAAATCTGGCAAGGGGTTACTCTTGGTATGCCGGATTTGCAGAGCAGGTTAATAGCAACGAGCAGTTTAAGCAGCTATGTTACGAGCGCGGAGGTCTAAACGAAATGGTCATGAAAACGGAAATGGATGACAGAGAGCGCTGGTTTGTTCAGGCTTGTCATGAAGCCATTCGCTTTACCTATGGTCGGTTATCTCAGAAAACCCAGGATAGGGGAGAGTTTACTAACTTTGACAGAGAAAATATACGTATTCGCACTGGTCTGACTCGATGCAAAAACGCGGAAAGCTTCCGCGAGTTTATTACTAGCTTTTGGGCGCGGGCTGGAAGAATACCGACACTGCAAGAGCATTGGGATGACTTGATGGATTTAGTTATGGATCCCAAGGAATGGAAAAAAGCGCGAGACTTAGCTCTTCTAGCGTTGGCCAGCTACAAAGGCAAGGAGCGACAGGAAGAACTTCAGGATGAGCTTGACGAGGATGATGTTGACTTGATTGTACTTGCCGAGCTAGAGGAGGACTGAAAGTGTAAAGCAAGAGCCAGAAAGTCAAGTGAAAAGTTGACGTAGCAACAACTTAACGGTTCAGTTTGAAGAATTAGCTTGGAGGAAGATTATGACTTTGCACCTGTTTGGCAACATTTTGACCAGCTATGGCACCGCTGCCAACAACCGCGGTGAGAATGACGGCAACATCACTACCCTGCAAAAGATCCTCTGGAAAAATGAGGTGCACACTACCGTCTCTGCTGAAGCAATCCGTTGGGCCCTGCGTTACTATTGGCAGGTCTCAGGGAATGGCTGCGAAGTTAACCGACGTTGGAATGATCAAACCAACGACAACGAGTGGCAAGCGCCTAACTTTGATCCCGAGCGGTATATCGATGATGATGTCCTAGGCTTTATGCGTGCGGAAGGGGCTAAAGTAGATGCCTCAGACGAAAACTCATCCAGGAAGAAGGGAGAGAAGTTACCAAAGGGCACTACCACTGCTCGGCGAGGTGTTTTGGAAGTAACTCGGGCAGTTTCTACTCGACCCTACAGCGGAGATGTAACCTTCAACGCGAAAAGTGGCCAGAAGGGATCCACTTCTCTCTACGGAACGGAGGTTCATGCTACTCGCTATCAGTACGGCTTTGCAATGACTCCTGCTCGGCTCCACCGGCAAGACCGAGTAATCGAAGTGTTAAACGGACTGGTTTCGTTGGGGGAAGTAGCCGGCAATCACTCTCGCTTTCTCTATGACTTTTCACCGGATAGCATAGTCCTGCGCTGGACACACGACTTTTCGCCACGCCTGCTCTACTGTTTTGAAGAAAACTCTGATGGAGAAATCAGCATGCCGGACTTAGTGCGTCGAGTGCAAGTGGGGGATATAGATCCTCAAGAGCTGTGGCTAGCAGGAGCTGCTGCCGAAACTGAGGACGGGGAGAAGCTAGCCCAGTTGGGTGCTCATGTAAGTCCAGGCATTAAGTCAACAGTTAATCAACTTATCAGCTTGATTAGGCAGCAAATTTCTTGTGAGGAGGCAGCATGATTCAGCTCCAGGTTGAGGTGCCTATCGCCTGTTTCCGTCAATCTTGGGCCAGGGAGTTTGCCGAAACTTATCCAGTGCCGCCACCGGCTACTGTTTATGGAATGTTGCTTTCCTTGCTGGGAGAATGGGATCGGCATCGATATTGCGGATCCCAACTGGCAATTGCTCTCCTGAGCCAACCCCAGCTTTCTACAGTGATCCGTACCCTTCGTCGTTTTAAGACAAAAGATATTCAGCATCCAAACAATGCCCGTCCTGACTACCAACAATTGCTGACCGATGTGCAAATCGCAGTTTTGGTCAATGGATCCCTTGCTCATGACTTGGAAAGAGCCTTTGAAAATCCTGAATTAATTGACCGATCTGGGGGACTAAGCCTAGGAGAGAGTCGTGACTTAGTTAACTCGGTAAGACCAATTCAGAAAGTCCCTTCAGGGGGAAGATGGCTAATTCAAGATGAGGATGGGATCCTGACCTTGCCGTATTGGGTTGATCACGTGGGATCGCGGGATACTCGCTGGCGAAGATACTCACTCCGAACTCTTGAAGGTGATAATGTGCCGGAGTTAGCCTGGACGGAAATTTGCCCAAACTAGGCAGCGAGAATTCCAAGCTTTAGTTCCAGACTTGTCAACCCTAAGTCGAAAGCTTGTTTCTGAACAGCTTAGTAACCCTGCCAGGAGAAGATCTTGTGCGGAGTCTGAGTTTTATCTCCACTCAAAGAGAAAGCTGTTCTAGCATTGCTGAAGAGTCCTAGAAGAGCCCTATTTTTTATATTTCGGAGTATCAGATTATGCCGGCATCACTAATCGATTTCCCCGCACAGATAGATTCAGATTTGATTCGTGTTTCAGCACTGCACGCATTGGCCTACTGCCCACGACTATTTTATCTAGAGGAGGTCGAGGAGCTCTATACGGAAAACGCAGCTATTTTTGCCGGTCGGCGGTTACACACAGAGCTGGAAAAGCAAGAGGGAGAGGAGTGGGAGGATCTATTTCTAGAAAGCGAAGAACTGGGCTTGCGGGGAAGAGTGGATGCTTTGCACACTCGTGATGGACAGATCATTCCCTACGAGCATAAAAGGGGTCGGTCAGCACGGGATCCAGACAATCAGCCTCAAGCCTGGGAGAGTGACCGGTTGCAGATTTTGGCCTATGCCTATCTCGTGGAAACAGCTTTGGGGATCCCAATTCCCGAAGGACGAATTCGGTACCATGCTGACAATGTGCTCGTACACGTACCCCTTGATGATGCTGGGCGCCAAGCTGTACGTCAGGCAATTGAACAAGCGAGGCTGCTGCGCCAATCTCCTCTGCGGCCCCCAATTACCGACAATGAGCGGCTGTGTGCGGGTTGCTCCTTAGCTCCCGTGTGTTTGCCCGAAGAAGCGAGGCTAGCTCATGACAGAGAATGGCAACCTATTCGCCTGTTCCCGGAAGATGACGAACGGCAATGTGTCCACATTCTAGAGCCAGGGGCACGGGTAGGGCGCAGTGGATCCCGTCTCAAAGTTACCTACCGAAACCAAAGCGAAGAGTTTATCTCCGCTCAGCAAACTGGACAAATTGTGCTGCATGGTTTCTCTCAAATTTCAACTCAAGCCATTCATTTCTGCGCCGAACAATACATTGGAATTCACTTAATTTCGGGAGGTGGACGCTATGTCGGCAGCCTGGATCCCCGATATGGGAGCATCCAGCGCCGCATTCGACAGTATCAGGCCCTGAGCAATCCTGAAATGTGCCTGAGACTAGCCCGAAAGTTGGTGAGGTGTCGAGGCCAGAGCCAGCGCAAGTTCTTAATGCGCTTGGGATCCCAGCGTTCGCCGGAGGTAGAACAAGCTATCGAACAAATGAAGCGATTGCTCAAGCAAGTTGATCAGGCAGACTCTTTGTCAAGTCTATTGGGACTGGAAGGAAACTTAGCAGCGCTCTACTTTTCTGCCTTGCCTCATCTGCTGTCTGATGCAGTACCTGAGGAAATGCGATTTTCAGGACGAAATCGAAGACCTCCCAAGGATCGCTTTAACGCCTTACTTGGGTTTGGTTATGCTCTTTTGCTTAAAGATGTAATGAATGCTATTTTGACAGTTGGATTAGAGCCCGCCCTGGGTTTTTATCACCAGCCTCGCTCCCAAGCGCATCCTCTGGCTCTTGACTTGATGGAGATCTTCCGTGTTCCTCTTGTAGATATGCCAGTCGTAGCCTCAGTTAACCGACGGCAATGGGATCCAGACGCAGATTTTACAGTACGGGGCCAACAAGTTTGGCTCAGCGAAGAGGGACGTAAGAAGATGATTCGGATTTACGAAGAGCGCAAGCGAGAAAAGTGGAAGCACCCAGTTACTCATTACTCTCTTACCTACTGCCGTTTAATAGAGCTAGAGGTTCGTCTTTTGGAAAAAGAGTGGAACGGCGAAGCAGACTTGTTTGGAAACTTAGTTGTGAGATAGATTATGGCCGAGCATAAGGTTTGTTACTTGGTGTGCTACGATATTCGCTGTCAGAAGCGATGGCGAAAAGCATTCAAGTTATTGGAGGGATATGGAGAACGAATTCAGTACTCAATTTTTCGTGCCTGGCTAACATTGCGAGAACGAGAGAAACTGCGTTGGGAGCTAGAGAAAATTCTAAAACCAGAGGATGACCTCTTGCTTGTGGGGATCTGCAACCGCTGCTTAGAGCGGGTGCTCGCCTCGAACCGACCAGAAAGTTGGCCAGAACGACAGGATGGCTACAGGATCTGTTAAAAAGCAAGGATCTATCGTTGTGAAAGACGCTTTAGCCCCCAAAAGACCTGAAAGTCTTGTCGGAAGAGGGTTCCAGGGATTTTCGACCGCCTGGAGTTGCTTGCAAAATCCCGGCTCCCTTACGAGAAAACCTTTTGCCGGGCCCAGTGCGTTAGGAGACCTGTCTTCTAGCTGGCAGTTGGTGTATAGAATAAGGGTACATGCTTGCAAAGGCTCCATCCGAGCCTTGCAGAGTAAGAATCCTGGGGTGCGCCGTGATTTTCCTCTGATTGCCGTAAGGCGTTGAGCACAACTTCAACCCGTGGACTTGATAGGTTAACTCCAGCAGTGATTTTCCTCTGATTGCCGTAAGGCGTTGAGCACGAAATCCTCGCCTGGGGGGTATTTGAGGAAGAG
>NZ_JANSIL010000014.1:0-24973 GCF_047462015.1 Synechococcus sp. R5-13
ACCTGTCAACAAGAGCGGGTGGCTGCGGCCATTGCTGAAATCCTCTCAGAAAAAACCTGCCCGTAGCACTCAGTTATGTCTGCCTTATGGTCATTTCGATTCAAACTAGAACACTGCACCCACGCCCACAGTCATTTTAAATAAGAATGAAACGAAATGAAACATTTCCATCCCATTGCTTCCCAACTCCCCTCTCCCTCTGGGAAGAGGACTGGGGGTGATCTCGGAAGCGGTATGGAGCGCTTGGGGATTGTCTCAATCCAGCTTGAAAGGACTACAAATGGCCAAAAAACGAAGTCTCCAGACCCGTCCTCCCAGTGCGGCGGAAGGAAGCCAGCAGGGTGTCAATTCTGGGACTCGACCGGCTGCGGCGGCTGCCATTTCAGCACCAAGGTAGAAAGTTGCGGCAGGCAGAGCTCGAGGGAGTAGGGCAAGTTGTGGTAGGCCCAGTCGTCTGTCCACTTGCCCCCCAAATTGCCTACCCCGCTGCCCCAAAACTCCACAGCATCGCTGTTGAGCAGCTCTCGATAAAAACCTCGTTCCGGTACCCCAATGCGGTAATTGGGCCAGACCACCGGCGTGAAGTTACAAACCACCACCACCCACTCACTGGGATCCTCCCCATAGCGGATGAAGGAAACAATGCCGCGATGGTCGCTGCAGTCAATCCAGCGGAACCCTTCTGGCTTGGTGTCTTGGGTATACAGGGCAGGCTCAGAGCGCAACAGGTGATTCAGGCTGGCCACATAGTGGCGCAACTTGGCGTGGGGTTCATACTGCAGCAGCCCCCAGTCCAGATCTGCCCAAACGTTCCACTCATTCCACTGGCCAAACTCCATGCTCATGAACAAGGTTTTCTTGCCAGGGTGGGTGAACATGTAGCCATACAAAGCCCGCAGACTGGCGAACTTATGCCAATGATCCCCCGGCATTTTGCCCAACATGTGGCTCTTGCCATGCACCACCTCATCATGAGAAAAGGCCAGCATGTAATTTTCGCTGAAGGCATACATGAGGCTGAAGGTGACCAAATGGGGATGGAACTGGCGGAACCAGGGATCCATGTGGAAATAATCCAACATGTCGTGCATCCAACCCATGTTCCACTTCAAGTTGAAGCCCAGCCCACCCACATGGGTTGGCCAAGTTACCATCGGCCAAGCAGTAGATTCTTCGGCAATGGAAAGCGCACCGGGGTTGTATTTGAAAATGAGGGTATTGAGCTGCCGGAAAAAGTCGATGGCTTCGAGGTGTTCCCGCCCGCCGTAGGGATTGGGGATCCAGTCTTTGCGGTCATAATCCAGATAAAGCATCGAGGCCACCGCATCCACCCGGATCCCGTCGATGTGGTATTTCTCGAACCAAAAAAGGGCATTGGCCACCAGATAATTGCGCACCTCGTTGCGGCCATAATTAAAAACCAAAGTGCCCCAGCCTTTGTGCTCACCTTTGCGAGGGTCGGCGTATTCGTACAGGTGAGTACCGTCGAAAAAAGCCAGCCCATGCCCATCTTTGGGGAAATGTCCGGGCACCCAATCGACAATCACGCCGATCCCGGCTTGGTGAGCCCGATCGACAAAATACATAAAGTCTTGCGGGGATCCATAGCGGGATGTTACGGCATAGTAGCCGATCACCTGATAGCCCCAAGAGCCATCGAAGGGGTGTTCTGCCACCGGCAACAGCTCGATGTGGGTAAAGCCCAGCTCCTTCACATAGGGGATTAGCTTGTCCGCCAGCTCGCGGTAGGTGAGGAAGCGAGTATTGGGCTTTTGGTCCACCAGCACACTTTGCCCTTCGGCAGGTGGATCTTCAGCCGAGGCGTGCATCCAGGATCCCAGATGCACCTCATAAACCGAAATCGGCGAGCGCAGGGGGTCGGTGGCGGCGCGTTTTTCCAGCCAGGCTTGGTCGTGCCAGGTGTAGGTGTTGAGGTCGGCTACGATGGAGCCGGTTTTGGGGCGCACCTCCTGTTGAAAGCCATAGGGATCCGATTTTTCGTAGATATCCCCCCAGGAAGTTTTCACCTCGTACTTGTAGATGGCGCCTGGCCCTATGCCGGGGATGAACACCGCCCAGATGCCGCTTTCGCCCAGCCGCTTCATCTGGTGTTGACGCCCGTCCCAGTGGTTAAAATCGCCGATAACGCTGACGTTGCGGGCGTTGGGAGCCCAGACGGCGAAATGCACCCCCTTCACCCCGTCCACCGTGATGGGATGAGCGCCCAGCTTGTCGTAAATGCGGTGGTGATTCCCCTCGTTGAACAAGTAGCGATCCAGCTCGCCAATGTGGTTGACCTTCTCCAAGGGAAAGCGGTAGGGATCCTCCCATTCTTCCAAGTGTTCCCCTTGGGGATCCCAGACCCGTTGGGCCCGCAAAAAATAGTCCGGCAGAGGGGTTCCCGGCTCAAAGCGCAGCTCGAATAGCGTTTCCGGGTGCAGCGGCTGCATCGGGTAAGCCTGTCCAGTGGCGCGTTCCACCAGCCAAACCTGCCGAGCATTGGGCACAAGGGCGCGCACCAACCCAAAGGATTTCCCGGCCTCTTCTATCTGCTGGGGGCCCAAAACGGCATAGGGATCCTGCCATTGGTTGGAAACAAACTGACCCACTTGTTCGGCAGACAGGAGAAAGCCCATCGGGAACCCTCAGTAAATGACCATTCTAGTCTAGCGGTGGCTGACCCCCAGTTTGCGCTGTCAGCTCCAGGCCCGCCTCCAGGCAAAGAATCCCTGCAAGAAGTTCTGCAGGCGGGGGTTGGTGGCCAATTGTTGCCTGCGGTGCTGCAGGGCCGCCTTGGCGTTCACCTCCGAGCGGGTGGGGTAGATGTGGATCCCGGTCAGGGCAGAGACGGGCAGCCGCCGGCTCATGGCCAAAACCACTTCATGAATCAGCTCTCCCGCCTGGGATCCCACCAGGTGCGCCCCCAAAATCTGGCCGTTGCGTCGACAGATCAATTTGGCAAAGCCCAGGGGGGCGGCTTCTGCCTGGGCCCGATCCACATCGGCAAACTCCTGTTTGAGCACCACCACATCCTTGCCGTATTGCTGCCGGGCTTCGCTTTCGGTGAGGCCCACACGGGCCAGCTCCGGCTCGGTGAAGATGGCCCAAGGAATGACACGATAACGCGCTTGGCTGAGGGGGAAAAACAGGGCATTGACCAGGGCCACTGCCCCTTCGTAGGCCGCCACATGGGTAAATTGCGGCCCGCCGATGACATCCCCACAGGCGTAGATGCGGGGATTGCGGGTTTGCAGCTTGGCATTCACCTGGATCCCTTGGGGGGTGTACTGCACGCCGGCGGCTTCTAGACCCAGCCCTTCCACGTTCGGGATCCGACCGGCGGCCACCAAAATCTCTTCTGCACGGATCACTTGATCACCTGCAGCGGCGGTGCCTGCCCCGGAATTGGCCTTTAGGGAAAGCAGCTTTGCCCCTTGCTCTTGGCCAACTGCTGTGGCGCGTACCCGGGTGAGGATGCGGATCCCATCTTGGGTCAACTGTTGCTGCACCACCTGGGCGGCTTCGGGATCCTCCTTGGGCAAGATGCGCTCGCGGCTGGCAATGAGGGTCACCTCAGATCCCAGACGGGCCAGAGCTTGGCTCAACTCGCAGCCTACCGGCCCCGCCCCTATCACCGCCACCGATTTGGGCAAGCGGGTCAAGTCAAAGATCGATTCGTTGGTCAGATAGCCCGCCTCGGCCAAGCCTGGCAAGGGGGGAACCCAAGGACGGGATCCGGTGGCGATGACAAAAGCCCTCGCCTGTACCTGCCGTCCTGCCACCTCAAAGGTGCGCCCATCCACAAAGTGGCCCTTGGCAAACACCAGTTCCACCCCCAGTTGGCGGAAGCGATCTGGCGAATCGGCGTGGTTGGCGATGTAGCTCTGGGCAGAGCGAATGTGTTCGTACACCTTGAGGTAATCCACCGCGATCCCTGCTGGGCCGGGGAGAGTTACCCAACCGGCAGCCATGGCCTGGCGAATCCGATGGACGGTATGGGCCACGTGAAGAAGGGCTTTGCTGGGCACACAGCCATACCAGAGGCAATCGCCGCCCAAGCGGTCGCTGCCTTCCACCAGCAGCACCTTGGCCTTCAGTTGGGCAGCAGCGCTGGCCACCACCAAACCCGCCGCACCAGCGCCAATGACCACAATATCGTAGGAGACAGGCATGGCTTGTTCTGAACAAAAACATCGGGCAAGGGATAGCACCATCCTATGTCTTGAGTGGGCCGGGGGCAGGATGGGAGAAGTCCTTGCCAAAGGATCCCTTTCTGCATGGGAGAAGAACTTGTTAGAGTGGGACGGATGGATCCCTTGCAAGCTGGGTTGATCCGTCTGTTCTACTTTTCAGGTTTTGGGGACTTATGACTATTCTGCTGCCGAGCGAACCTATCTTGGCCGTGAGCATCTTCGGCATGGGCCTGCCAGAGCTGGCCGTGATTGGGGTGATCGCGGTGGTCGTGTTTGGCCCCAAGAAGCTACCGGAGTTGGGCAGCGCCTTTGGCAAAGCGTTGCGGAGTTTCAAACAAGAGATGAACAACCCCAGCAGCGATGACGAGCCTGCCGGCACGGAAAAGGTGGAGAAGGTGGTGGAGAAGGATGCCGCCTGAGGGTCGCGGAGAGGGGTGGGATCCCAACTTCTGCCAGGGACGTGCTGCCGCAACTGGGGATCTTGTCGAGAGGGGGGATCCAAGCCGGCTTCGATCAGAAGTAAAGTCAGCTCGCAAGGGAGCCAGATCCAGGGCTAGTGTATAGTTCTGGAAAGTTTCCCGGCCCGGCGCTACCGGCTGAGCCAGGATCAGCCTGGATGGGCCCATCGGATGCCCCAGAGGTGGTATGGCTGAGCTGACCGATTTCGAGTTGATGCGCCAGATCCAACTGCGGGATCGCCGCAGCCACTTCTTGCTCAAGGATCGCTATCGGAAGCGCCTGCTGGATATTGCCTTGGCCATTCTCAAGCAACCTCACCAGGCAGAAGAGGTGGTGCGGCAGGTGTTTGAGTTTTGCTGGAAACACGCCGATGCCTTTGACCTGCAGCGGGATCGCTCGGTGGCCCTGTGGCTCTACGAGTTGACGGCCTTTCAAGCCAGGGAACGGCTGCGGCGTTGGGCTTGGCTACCTGTCCCCCTCTCCATTCAAACCTCAGCCCCTCTGGGGCCGCGACGTCTCCTTTGGGGCAGCCTGGCAGTGCTGGGGATCTACGCGGTAGCCATAACAGCGGCCTACTGGCGGCTGCGCTGGCAGTGGGGATCCCCCATCGAGGGAGAGTCAGCGGCGCTTCAACAGCTCTATCAAGAGTGGCAACGACAGCCGCAAGTGCAGCGAACCCTGCTGCGGGATCCCAGCTTCAGCACTCCCCTGTTGGTGCAAGCCCTCTGGTCGCCCCATGCCAAGCAGGTGCTGCTCTTGGCCTCGGAGATGGCTCCCGCCCCCCCAGGGAGCACCTATCAACTGTGGCTGGAGTCGGAGATCCAGGGAGGGGGACGACTGCTGGAAAACGCCGGCACTTTTGCCGTCAACGGGGAAGGATCCCTGCAGTGGCTCAGTCAACCCATCCATTCTGAGCAGCCGACCCGCCTTCTCGTCACCCTTGAACCGGCAGGAGGAAGCGAATCCCCCACAGGCCCGCCTCTGCTGCAGAGCAGTTTCTGGATCCCTGCCGCCCAGCCATGATCAGGAGAGATTGGGGGATAACTGGGGGGCTTGTCTCCCGCTTTTGCGCCGCTTAGCATGGGATCCCCGCAAGCGCACCTTGAGACGGTAGCGAACAGTTTCATGCACAACTTTGTAGGAAGCATCCACACCGTGGGTTTCCCGCAGCCATTCGCGAATGTCGCTGTAGGTACGGAATCGGCCAGGCTGATGCAGCTCCTGCTTGAGGATTTCCAAAACCGGCTTGGGGATGAGGGGTTTGCGCCCTTGGTTGCGGGGCACCGTCAACATGCCCTCTAGCCCCTTGGCCTTGTAGCGTTGAAACCATCGAAAAATCGTTGAGATGTCCCGCCCCAGAATTTCAGCCAAGCCTGTCATCGTCTTGACTTTCCCAATCTTGAGCAGGTAGAGAGCTTGAACCCGCTCCTTGCCGGTCGGTGTGGACTGCTTGCCAAGTAGAGATTTGAGCTCTTCAGCCGATTCCTGAATGTCGAGCTTGAGGACTCCAGCCATGTTGGGGCGTCGCAGAACAGCGTTGAATTCGTTGCCTGGCGGAGAGTCTACCACAGTAACTTGGGGTTTTGGAAGTTGTTCGTGAAGTTTGCCTGGGCATCTCTTGACGTTTACAGAATCTCAGAATCTCCAGCTGAAAAATCTCCAACAGGCCACCCTTGTCGCTTTTCAGGATAGGCGGGCAAGGGATCCCCTCTTGGGCGGCAGGCCGTGGCTGTAGGATCAGAGGGCAAGCTTGCCGACGCTGCACTATGGTTCTTCGCAAGTATCTTGCAGGAGAGGGGCTGCGTTGGTTTCGACTGGCCCTGCAGTTGCAAGGATCGGTTGTACCGGCAGTGCTTCCCCGCGCCTTTATCTGCGGCTTGGCCGGGGTGCTGGTTTCGGTTCTGTATAAGTTGGGGCTGCCCCTGGCGCTGTCGTCGTTGGTGGCGTTTGTGCCCAACATCGTTTTGGGTTTGATGCTAGTGTTTCGGACAAACACCGCCTACGAACGGTTCTGGGAGGGGCGGAAAGCCTGGGGATCCGTGGTGAATGACGTGCGCAATTTGGCCCGCTTGATTTGGGTAGCCATTGAAGAAAAGCAACCCGGCGACCGGGAAGAGAAGATCCAAACTCTATATCTGTTGCCCGCCTTTGCCATGGCCATGAAACAGCACTTGCGCCAGGAACCTTTGCTGGATGAGATTCAGCCCCTCCTCAGCCCGGAGCAGTTGCAACGTCTCCAAAGCCTCAACCATCCCCCTTTGCAGATTGCCTTTTGGATTGGAGATTATCTGCAGCGCCAATACCAAAAGGGCCGCGTTGAGGTCTACCAGCTCACGATCATGGTGGAGCGGCTCAACAGCATGGTGGATGCGCTGGGGGCCTGTGAGCGCATTCTCATGACCCCAATGCCGATGGCTTATGCCCTGCACTTGAAGCAGTTGTTATTGCTCTACTGTTTATCTTTGCCGTTTCAGATGGTGGAAGGTTTGGGTTGGATGACCGGCCCCATTGTGGGATGGCTGAGCTTTATGTTGTTTGGCGTTGAAGAGATCGGCATCGAAATTGAAAACCCCTTCGGCCGGGATCCCAATGATCTGCCCCTCGATAACATTTGCAACAAGATGGAGCACAATATTGCAGATTTGATCAATTCCACTTAGGGAACTCTCGCCGTTCTGGATGGCAGGGCAGCTGCCCATTTCAGATCCTCAGCCGGCACCTACCCCTAGTGGAGATAGCCGGGGCGAACCCGATGATTGAGAGGAAGGGATCCCTATATCTTGGGTAGGGAACAAGATGGGTTTGCTAAACTGTGGACAATTTGCCGAGGTGCTCTGGGGATGGCCTGCTCAACCTGCACATTTTTACACCTGGCCGATGTGCATCTGGGCTATGACCGCTACGACAGCCCGGAGCGGAGCAAGGACTTCTTTTTGGCTTTTCGGGATGTTGTCCGGCGCTATGCCATTCAGGATCCGGTGGACTTTGTGCTCATCGCCGGAGATCTGTTCGAGCATCGGCAGATTCAGCCCGGCGTTCTCAACCAAGCCCAGATCGTCTTGCGGGAGCTGCAACAGGCCGGGATCCCGGTGTTGGCCATTGAGGGCAACCACGACAATCGCCCCTATGGCGTGAAAACCAGTTGGCTGAGGTACTTAGCCGATCACGGGGAGTTGATCCTGCTGGAGCCGGAAGCAGGGGAAGAGGGCCTGGAGTTGCGTCCCTGGGCGGGTGGGCGGGGGGGCTACCTAGACCTGCCCTGTGGGGTGCGGGTGATTGGATCCCAGTGGTACGGATCGGCAGCCCCTCGGTCGATTGAGCAGTTGGCGGCGGCCATTCGACGGTTGCCCCCCGGCCCAGAACGGGTGGTGTTGATGTTCCACCACGGTCTAGAAGGCCAAATTGCCCGTTACCAAGGCGCTTTGCGCTACCGGGATCTGTTGCCCTTGCGGGAGGCGGGAGTGGGCTACCTGGCCTTGGGACACATTCACAAAAGCTATTCCGAGGGGGGGTGGATCTTCAACCCGGGATCCCTGGAGGCCAACAGCACTGCCGAATGGGACTTCCAACGGGGGGCCTATCGCGTCCGCTGGGGAGATGGCCCACCCCAAGCGGAGTTGGTGCAGGATTACCATCAGCGGCCCCGCCGCCGGCTCTATCTGGAGGCCAAGGGCAGAGAAACCCCCGAACAGATTGCCGCAGCAGCCATTGCCTTGGCTAAGGGATCCCGCCTTCAGGAAAGCGAGATAGAGCCGATGGTGGAGTTGCGGCTGGTGGGGCAGGTGGGGTTTGCCAAGCACGAGCTGGATAGCCGCGCCCTTCAGAAGCAGATTCAGCAGATTACCGGCGCCTTGCTCGTCCTCTTTCGCTTCGAGGCCACCGCTCTGGAAATCGGGTCGGCTGCCCTTTCTCTGGAAGAAGAGGAGCAAAGGCTACAAATCGAAGAGAAAATCTACAGGGATCTGCTGAGCAGCCATGCCCACTACCGCAAACGCAGTGAAGAGCTGGCGCGGCTGCTCTTGGATCTTAAAGAAAAGGTTTTGGATGGGCAAGGAGAATCTGAAGTGTATGCTCACCTAAGGGGAGCTTTTTGGGGAGCAGAAGACTGATTATGCGGATCCTCTCTCTCGCTTTACAAAACTTCAAATCTCATGAGGATGCCGTCTTCACGTTTGAGCCAGGTATTAACGCCATTTGCGGAGAAAACGGAGCGGGCAAGACCAGCATTTTGGAAGCCATTGCCTGGGTTTTGTTCGACTACTGCCCCTACAGCCAAGAAGAAATCATTCGCTCCGGGGCCAACGACGCAGTGGTGACTGTGCAATTTATCTCCCAATGGGATCAGCGCACCTACGATGTTCGCCGCAGCGTAACGCAGGGATATCGTCTCTTTGATCCCCAGCTGAAGCAGCGCCTAGAGTATGAGCGCAAGTCCGATGTGCTGCCGTGGCTGAGGCAACATCTGGGCGTACCTGCCGGTACCGACCTGGCGCGGCTCTTTGCCACAACGATTGGGGTGCCCCAAGGGACTTTCACGGCAGACTTTCTCAAAACCGGTCGAGATCGCAAAGAAGTTTTCGATCGCATCTTAAAGGTGGAAGAGTACCAGCAGGTAGCCAAAGACCTGTTGGCGGTCGAAAAATACAGCGAGGCGCAGATTCAGGCCATTAATCATCAAATTGAATTGCTCCGCCAACAGCTACAGGAGTGGGATCCGCTGCAAGCGGAGCGGCAGAAAATCCAACAAGAACTGAGTTATTGGCAAGAGCGCTTGAGTCAATCGATCCACACTCTGGATCAGGTTAAGCTTGAGATCGAGCGACTGGAGAAATGGCTTGAGCAAATCCAAACTTTAGATCACCAGATTGCCCAACTGGAGCAAAAGGGATCCCTGCTTCAGGTATCTCTTGAGCAGGCAGAAAAGTTATGGGCAGAGGCCAGGCAAGCTCAAGCGCAGCAACAGCAATACTGGGAGGGATCTCAGCATTTTTTGGCCACAGAAGCTCGCTTGCGGGAGCTGGAAAAACAGCAACAGCAACGCTTGGAGTGGCTGAAACAGCGGGATGCTTTGCTCTCGCAAAAGCAGCATATCGAAAACCAATTGGCAAGACTTCAAGAAAAGTTAAGCCAACAGCAGCGCTGGAAGCAGGAGCTAGAGGAGCTAACCCCGCAAATTCAGGCCCAAGAGGAGCTAGAGCGTCAGCAGACCTATTGGACTCAACAGCTCAACACGTTGCTACACCTGCACCGCGAATGGGAACAGATCCAGGCAGAATGGACAGCCCACGCCGAGCGCTGTCAACTGCTACAAAGCCGAGTGCAAGAAGCTGAACAGGCCCAGGCCATATGTCGGCAGCATCAATTGACCTACAACCGTTATTTGCAGTTGGAAACCCTCATTGCAGAGCAGGAAGCGCTGCGGCGAACCCGACAAACTTTACTGGCTCAACGGGAAACTTTGCAACATCAACTGCATCGATTGGAGCTGCAGGGATCCGAATATCAGCAACAACTCCAGATCTTCCAAAAAATGGAGGCGGAAAAACTTGAGCTGCAACCCCTGTGTGAACGGCAGGCCTCCCTGGAGCAGCGCCACTCCCAACTTGGCGAGAAGTTGGCTTCCTTTCAGGCTCTGCGCCTTGAACTCAAACAACGGGAAACGGAGCAGGAACAAGGCCAAGTCCAATTGCAACAACTGCAGCTCCAACTGAGACAACGGCAGGCGGATTTGGAGCGGGTAGCCGCCATTCCTGCGCTCGAAACTCAACAGGAGCGATTGCAAACTCAGCTCAGCCGCATTGCCGCAGCTCGTCAATTTCAACAGGAGCTACAAGCCCTTTTTGAGCAGGGCTCGGATCAATTGGCTCAACACCATCACAGCATCCGGCAACTTCTGGACGAATTGGAAGCGCAGCGACACAACTATCCCCAACTTCAATCTCTGTGGCAGCGGATCCCAGAGGTACTCACTCGATCTTCAGCACTCAGCCAACAGTTGCTCCAGTCCATCCATCAGATTTTGCAGGATCTGGCTCCCCAAACTTCCGAGCCCCAACTTCGTCAGCAGTTGTCCAACATCCAAAAACAACTCAGGACTTTGCAACCCTTGCTCGGCCTAACCGCACAAATACCCGATTTACAAGCCCAAATTCAGCAACTGCTGCAGTTGCAAGCCGAACGACAAAGCAGAATTGATGATCTTCACTGGGATCTTGAGGCTGAGCCCACCTTCCTTCGGCAACAACAGGAAATTGGCCAGGCGCTGCAAGAACTGGGGGATCCCAGAGGGCAAATCCAGCGCTTGGAAAGAGATCTCAGCCGCAAGTCTAGGGTTGAGCAAGAATATCAACAAATAGCGGCCCATGTTCAGCAACTCCAACAGCAGATACAAGCCCTAGAAGAGCAGCTGCAACCGCTTTCAGATCTGGATGAAAGAATTGCAGCTTTGCGGGAAGAACAAGGCCGGCACCGCAACAACTACGAGACCTTTATCCGCATGCAGCCTCTTGCCCAAAGTTTGCCCCGACGGCAAGATGAACTCCAAGCGGCCCAGTTGGCCCTAGATCAAATTCAGAAAGCCAAGCAAGAAAAACAAGCCCAGATCGACCGCTGGGAACAAACAGAGGGATCCAAAGATGACCTGCAAGCCCAAATTGAAAAAGCCGCCAAAACCTTAAAATCTCTGGGGGATCCCAGAAGTCAAGCCGAACGGCTCAAAGCAGAGCTAAAACAGGAAAAGCAGTATTTACAAATGCAGGCCAACTGCCTGCAGCAGCTTCAGGATTTACAGGCCGCACTCAACCCTATCGAGGAGGCCCTATGCCAAACGGAGCATCTGGATCGAGAGCTGGGATCCCTGCAGGAAGAACGCGAACGATACCGTTTAGATCACGAGCGCTATCTGCAGGCAGAACCCATCGCCAAATTGCTTCCCCAACGGGAACAGGAACTGGCCGAGCTAAACGCCCAGCGGCAGCAACTGCAAACTCAGCTTTCCCAACTTCGCGCAGCACGGGATCCCTTAGCTGCTCTGTATCGACCGCAGGAGCATGAGCATCTTCGATCCCTTCTGCAGGCCACCGAAATTCAAAAAGCCGAAGCCCAAGCCCGCCTGGAGAGCCTAGCTCCTCAACTGAGCAAAATTGAGGAAAAGTTGCGGCAATTGGAACAGACCAAGGCAAGCTTAAAGCAAGTCGAGGCAGAAAAAACTGAGAAAGAACGCCTACACCGCTTTATCAAGTTTAGCCGAGATACCTATAGAAAAGCCGGCCCTCAAATTACCCAATACTACCTGCAGCAGATCAACCATACTGCCGATCACCTCTTCCGAGAAATTCTCAACCGTCCCAACGTCACCCTGACCTGGGAAGCCGATTATGAGATCCGCGTTCAAGAAGCCGGCAGCCCCAAACGACGGTTTGCCAGCCTTTCCGGGGGAGAGCAAATGTCGGCGGCCTTGGCAGTGCGCTTGGCTTTGCTCAAGGTGTTGGGACAACTAAATATTGCCTTTTTCGATGAGCCCACCACCAATATGGATACCCAACGGCGACAGCGGCTGGCAGAGGCTATTACCAACCTGCGATCTTTTGAGCAGCTGTTTGTCATCAGCCACGACGATACCTTTGAGCAAATGACAGAAAATGTTATTCGGGTGGAAAGGCGCTCCAGTTGGGTGAGGAGGGATCCCGCCCATGGTGTTTAGAGCCGACCGGATCCTGGCGGTGCTGCAGCAGAAGCGGGAGGCCTTTGCCACTTTTGATCAAAGGCTGTCGGAGCGCAGAGAATACTATAAGCAGGCCATGGAAAGCTTGTGCCAGTGGTCAAGCCTAGAGATTGCCGAAAAAATAGCTCCATTCCCTTTCCCAGGCGCTTTACCTACTGCAGAGTGGGATCGCTACTCCAATTGGAGGATCCCTTTTGAGCAGGAATGGGCCAATTACGAAGAAAGCCGTGAGTGGGCGAAATCGGTCATTGAAAATATTCCCACCTTTGCCGTGGATGGATCCCAGATTTATCCCAGCAAAGATCTGTCAATACCGGTGGCGCTGGTGCAAATCGGCTGGTATGAAAACCATCATTGTGCAACAGGCTTGTACGAAAAAGACATTCAAGTGGATGTATTGACTCCAAGGGACCTGGGATCCGACAGCAGCGGCGAACCGAAAGAGCGAATGGTTAACATGCGCCGCTTTCAAATGGAAATCGAGAGACTTGTAGAATACATTCAAAAATCTCAACCGGGATCCCGAAAATTGGCCTTTTTGGATGGGGCGCTGGTGGCTACTTTTGCCGAAGTCTTCGAGCCAGAAAGCCAAGATTTCTATGTGCAGTGTTTGCTCCAGCTTTTGCGGGCCAGCGAGCAAAGCCGGATCCCTATCGTGGCCTACATAGACACCACCTACACTTCCGATCTGGTGGCGTTGCTGAAGCATTGTTTTGACCTACCCGAAGCTCCACAGCTTCACGATGCGCAACTGCTTAGTCCCTGGTTGGAGTGGGGGGATCGCACACCTTTTTTCATCTGTGCCCGCGGCGGCAGCCTCAACCCCCAAGATGGGATCCTCAATCGCTACCAAGAAATGCGAGAGCGAGTGGGGTTTGTTTACCTGCGCACCAATGACAACTTTCCGGCCCGCTTGGAAATACCCGTTTGGGTTTATGAGGCAGGACTGTTGGACTGGTTGGTGGATCTGGTTCGCTGTGAGGTGGTGATTGGGCGAGGTTATCCTTATGTGCTGGAGACAGCCGATCAAATAGCCGTTATTCGCAATGAGGATCGCAACCTTTTCTTACGCCTCATGCAAGATTGGGCCGCTCGCGAAAAGCTGAACCTAAGGCTATCCCGGAAAACAGTAAGTAAATTACAGCGGAGACGAGTTCGATGAGATTGGGAAAGGTAGTTCGCTCCAACAATCACTGTGATTATGTGGTGCAGGTGGACGATGCTTTAGAAGTCAAAAATCCGCCGACTCCTGATGACTATGGCTTCGGCAGCTTTGTCAAGCTAGAAAGCGACCGGCGACACTGGGCCGTAGGTCTGGTTTACAATACCCAACTCCTGAATCCGATGTTCCTCAATTCTGGGCCGCGCCTTTCCAGCCAGCCGGATCCCTATTTTTCCCCCGATTTGCAGAATGAGGTGCGCACGCTACTCTCGGTGGTTTTAATCGGGGCTCTGGATGAAGAGCGCCGCTGTGGCCGACAAGGGATCCCGCGCGTGGTGGTGCCTGTAAACACGCCGGTTTTTCGCATGAGCCGGGAAGAGATCCTGCGCTTTCACCAGGATCCCCAAGGTCAAACCCAATTTTCCTACTATGGTTTGCTGCTGAGTAGCGGCGGCAACTTTGCCAATCATTTGATCTACCAAGTCTTGAACGACATTACGCCGATGTTTGCCGATCCAGCTCAACGGCGAGCTCTGCAAATCTTAAGCAAAGAATTGGCCTGGAAAATGACTGTAGGAGCGATGCGCTAATGCCCCAAAAAATCACCGATAATGGCCACCATCCAGAAGCCACCCTCTCTCCAACTGAGGACTCTCCAGAGGTAATTGGCACCGTCAAAGGGCCTGGAGAAACCTCTAACCAATATGTTTTCATCACTTCCAATACCCAAGCGGTAAAGGTGGGCGATTTCGTCTACTACGAAGTCCAGGATCCCCAATCGCAAACGCTGCAAATCTTGGGTAAAATTAGCCAAGTTCAGCTCCTGGATCACATCCCCGATCGCATCTTTGCCGATACCGAAATCGATCCCAGCACCATTGTGGCTCTGGTGGGCTTCACCCATCCCAATCCGGAAATCTATGCGGTTACCGTCGAGGTCATCGGCTATTTCAATCAGAAGATGGGCTTTATTAACCCCCGCCGCGCTCCGGATCCCGGTGCCAAGGTTTTTCTGGCCTCCAATCGTCTGCTGAAATCAATTTTGAACAAACGAGATGAAACAGCCATTGGGGGTGCTCACTTGGGCAGCCTGTTGTTGCGCGATGAGGGAGCAGTGCCCGTAGTACTGGACGTCAAGGAAATGGTCAGCACCCATCTGGCCATTTTGGCGGGGACAGGATCCGGCAAATCTTATACAGCAGGGGTTTTGATTGAAGAGCTGCTTTTGCCCAAAAACCGAGCTGCCGTCCTCATTTTCGATCCCCACGGGGAATACCACACGCTGGCAGAAATGCAGTCCCACCCCAAGTTTTTTGGGGAAGATGGCTACCGACCCAAAGTCAAGGTTCTTTCACCACAGGAAATTAAGATTCGCGTATCTTCTCTTAACTTCTTTGATATTCTGACCCTGCTGCCGGAAACCAGCGATCGGCAAAAATCTTTTCTGGAAAAAGCCTTCCGCAGAACAACTCAATTTAACCCACTCCGCTGGACGATTCAGGATTTAATCGATGCCGTAAATGAAGCCGATTCTGCAGAAGATGGATCCCAAGGATCCTCAGCCGCCGCCTTGGAGTGGAAATTAGAACAGATCGACCGCTCTCCTTATTTCAGCAATGTAGAACATCTGGCCCCCAAAGACTTGTTTGAGCCGGGGCAGGTGACCATTCTACAAATGCACGAGATCAGCCAGGAAGAACAGCAGGTGATCGCCGCTGCCATCTTGCGCCAGGCCAACTATGCTCGCATCAATACCCACAAAGGCAAGATCCAGGCAGGGGACGAAAATTACTTGCCCTATCCCGTCTTTATTCTGCTGGAAGAGGCCCATCGGTTTGCCCCTGCCCACGAGCCTTCCCGTTGCAAACAGGTGCTGCGCACCATTCTCAGCGAAGGACGCAAGTTTGGACTGGGGGTAGGTCTCATCACGCAACGCCCTGGCAAGTTAGACTCGGACATTTTGTCGCAATGCATGAGCCAATTTTTAATGCGAATTGTCAACCCTGCCGATCAAGAAAATCTGCGTCACAGTGTTGAAGCTGCCGGGCGGGATCTGTTGCAGGAATTGCCCGCCTTGAGCAAAGGTCAGGTGATCGTCTCCGGTGTGTGCGTCAATACCCCCGTGTTATGTAAAGTGCGGCAGCGCTACACGCAGCATGGCGGCGAAACGTTGGATATTCTCGGCCTCTGGCAAAGGCATTCTCAAGAACACCACCAGCGGGATCGCTTGGCTCAGTCAGCCCCTCTCAAACCGCGTCCTCAACCTCAGGTAGTGGACGGACTCAGCATTGATTAGCAATGGCCCAAAACTCCAACTGTGGCCTGATCTCAATCGCTGAATCTGCCAAATCTACAATCCGAAACCACTGCTTGATTGCAATACAATTCATTTCACAGAAACAAGTTTTGGGGCGAGCAGGATGAGGAAACAAGCCCTTTTGCCAGGTTTGCTGGGCATTGCCGTTGCGGTTCTGCTGGGATCCGGGCCTGCCTATGCTCAGTTGCGGCTGATCCCCGAAGCGGCGCGGCGGGTGTACGAGGCATTGCCGGATCTGCCGCTGG
Organism: Synechococcus sp. R5-13; assembly: GCF_047462015.1. NCBI lineage: Bacteria > Bacillati > Cyanobacteriota > Cyanophyceae > Synechococcales > Synechococcaceae > Synechococcus > Synechococcus sp. R5-13. The sequence goes on from NZ_JANSIL010000014.1 coordinate 16,100, forward strand.
AAAACGTCTACACCCCCATTAACCCCAATGACGGCGGCCCTACGCCTGAGGAAGATACCTTGGTGCGGCGGATGATGGTTTACCATCTGCAGGTGGCCGGTCGCTCCCCGACCGACCGCTTTGACTGGCAACTGACGCTGGCGGACTATTTTGATGCCAATGAGCCAATCATCGCCCAACGGTATCCCGGTGCCGACCGCCTCACGGTCAACCCCTACGCCCAAGACAAAGCCGTTGTACAATCCCTGAACCGGCAACAGCGACAGGCCCTGCTGGAAGCCCTTGTGCTGGCCTTCGGTGGGGATCCCAACCCAACGCCCCTCTACATTCCCACCGACGGGGATCCTGCCCCTACCCGTCCCACCCCAGAACCTATGAAGCCCTTGCTGCTTCCCGGCAGCGGATCCGCTGACTTGCTCAGGCCCTAGCCGAGGTTTCCCGCTAACTCAAGGCTTGCCCGGTGTAGTTCTCAATGCAGCGCAGGAACAGCTCTACCCCAATGCCAAGGGCAGCCTCATCGAAGTCGAAGCGGGGGTGGTGGTGAGGGTAGTTCAGGCCCCTTTCGGGGTTGGCGGATCCCAGGAAAAAGTAGCAGCCAGGCACCTCATTCAGGAAAAACGAGACATCCTCTCCGCCCATGGTCATCTCTGGGATGATCCTCGCCTCTGGGCCAAACACCTGGCGGGCAGCTTGTTCCACCAGCGCTACCATAGCAGGATCGTTTTGAACCGCCGGATAGCCCCGCTCGAATCGAAACTCATAGGTGGCTCCGTAGGCTTGGCAAATGCCGGCAACGATTTCTTCCATTCGCTTTGGGATCAAATCGGCCACTTCAGGGTGAAAACTGCGCACAGTACCCCAAATTTCTGCGCTTGGGGCGATAACGTTGAAGGCATCGCCGGCCCGGAAGCGGCCCACCGTCACCACCGCCGGCTGCAGCGGATCCACACTGCGGGAGACAATGGTCTGCAAAGCATTGACAATGTGGGATCCCACCACAATGGCATCCACTGTTTGTTGGGGAAGGGCAGCATGTCCGCCTCGCCCGATCACCTGAATCTGAAAGCGGTCGGCAAAGGCCATCGAGGGGCCACTTTTCACGCCAATAGTGCCCAGAGGGCGATTATTCCACAGGTGTAGGCCGAGGATGGCTTCCACATCCGGGTTTTTCAGAACCCCCGCCTCCAGCATGGGCTTGGCTCCGCCGGGGCCTTCTTCGGCAGGTTGAAAAATGACCTTGACCGTGCCCTTGAGGTGTTGACGGTGCTGTTGCAGCAGCTTGGCGGTGCCCATAGCAATGGCCGTATGGCCGTCGTGGCCACAGGCGTGCATGACGTTGGGGATGGCGGAGCGGTACTCGACTTCATTGGCCTCATGAATGGGCAGGGCATCCATATCGGCCCGCAGCGCCAAAACCGGCCCCGGCTGCTCTCCCTCAATGGTGGCCACAATGCCGGTGTGGGCAATGCCGGTCTGGTGAGGGATCCCCCAACTTTTCAGGCGCTGGCTGATGTAGGCGGCGGTTTGCTTCTCCTGGAAGCCCAGCTCGGGATACTTGTGGATGTGGCGGCGCCAGGTCACCAACTCGGGTTGTAAAGCTCGAACAGCAGGGCGAAGTGCGGGAAAGGACATGACCTGAAAAACAAAAAAACAAAAATGTCTTGGAAAACCTTCACCGATGGCCAGTGTTGGTTGCATGCAGTTGCCTGTCGATTTTGCCCAGTATGGCATTGCTGAGGCTGCTTTCCGCTCGGCGTCGAGGTGGACATCTAGGCCCACAGGGATCCGGTTTCCGGCGGTAGATCTTGCCAGCGGCCCGGCCCCACAGCTCGCAAAGCCTCTTGCAAGGAGATCGCCCCTGAGTAGAGGGCTTTACCCAAAATGGCCCCCGTCAAACCGGGCAAGCTCAACAAAGCCAGCAAATCCGTTAGCGATCCGATTCCCCCCGAAGCAATCACAGGCAGGCGGGAGATGGCGAGGATCTCCTGCAACTGTTGTAGGTTGGGGCCGGCCAGGGTGCCATCCCGGCCAATGTCGGTGTAGATGATGCCGGCGACGCCCTGTTCCCCCACCCGTTGCACCAATTCGGTGGCCCGCAGGGGAGTGGTGCTCAGCCAGCCGCGGGTGGCCACTTGCCCCTGCCGAGCGTCGATCCCCACCCAAACCCGACCGGGCAAGGCTTGGGTCATCGCCTCCAGGGTGTCAGGATCCTCCACGGCCAGGGTGCCAACGATCACCCGATCCACCCCCAAATCCAACAACTGCCGCGCCCGTTCCAGGGATCGGATCCCACCCCCCACCTGCACCGGGATGGCCAGGCTGCGGACAATGCGCTCAATGATGGGCAGGTTGACTGGATCCCCGCTTTTGGCCCCGTCCAGATCGACCACATGCAGGCGAGGGGCACCCTGTGCCGCCCAAGCTTCGGCCTGCTGGATGGGGTCATCGGCCACCTGTTCCGCCTGAGCATAATCCCCCTGGTAGAGGCGCACGGCGCGGCCCTGCAAAAGGTCGATGGCGGGGATCACCTCCAGAAAAGCAGTTGAGTAAGGCATGATGGGATCCCTTGAGGGGCTTTTCCAGTATCGCCTGGGAGCGGTCTTGCTCCAGCGGAGATCTGGATCTCTAGACCCTAAAGTGCTCCACACCGCTGACGCGATGGGAGAACATCCTGAGATGACTATGAACGCGCGCCAACTGGCTCTGTTGGCTCTGCAGAAAATCGAGCGCCAAAACGCCTATGCCGACCTGGTTCTGGGGCATTTGTTGGCCAACAGCAGCCTGATCCCCGCCGACCGGCATCTGGTCAGCGAGCTGGTGTATGGCATTACCCGCCGTCGTCGCACCCTCGACGCCTTGATCGATTGCTTTGCCCAGCGTCCTGCCCACAAGCAGCCCCCCGATTTGCGACTGATTTTGCATCTCGGCCTCTACCAACTGGCTTTTTTGGATCAGATCCCGGCCAGCGCTGCCATCCACACCAGCGTGGAATTGGCCCGCCAGATGGGGCTGGGATCCCTGACAGGGGTGGTGAACGGCATCTTGCGCGCCTACCAGCGGCAAGTGTTGGATCAGCCAGAGAAGGATCCCCTCAAGCCCCTCGAGGACACTCTGCCAGCCGACCCAATTCAGGCTTTGGGGATCCGGCACAGCTTTCCCGACTGGCTGGTGAGCCTATGGTGGGAGCGCCTGGGGCCGGTGGAAACGGAGCAGTTGTGTGCTTGGTTTAATCAGCCACCCCACCTAGATTTGCGGGTCAACCCACTGCGGGCAGATGTGAATAAAGTCATTCAAGCCTTGGCAGCAGCCGGGATCCCTGCCCTCCCCATCCCCGAAGCGCCGGGCGCCTTGCGCCTCCAGGATCATGCCGGCGACATCACGGCCCTACCCGGCTTTGCCCAGGGTTGGTGGAGCGTTCAAGATGCCAGTGCCCAGCAGGTGGTGCATTGCCTGGATCCCCAGCCAGGGGAGCGGGTGATCGACTGCTGCGCTGCTCCGGGCGGCAAGACCACCCAAATAGCCCAACACATGCAGGATCGGGGGGAAATCTGGGCTTTGGATCGCCACCCCCACCGTCTGCGGCGCCTGGAGGAAAATAGGCAGCGCCTGGGCTTGAGCTCAATCCGTCCCCTGGCCATCGACCTGTTATCCCTGAGCGCTGCTGCCGATCGCGTCAGCGGGACGGAGTCCTTACCCCCTGCCCCCTTGCCCCCCTGGCAGAGTGCTGACCGCGTACTGCTGGATGCCCCCTGCTCCGGCCTAGGCACCTTGCACCGCCATGCTGACGCTCGCTGGCGGCAGACTCCAGAGCGGATCCCTGAATTGGCCCACCTGCAAGCTCAGCTTCTGCAGGTGGCAGCCCGTTGGCTTAAGCCGGGCGGGGTGTTGGTGTACGCTACCTGCACGCTGCACCCTGCCGAAAACGAGGAGATCATTCAAGCCTTTCTCGACAGCCACCCCAATTGGGCTGCTGAAGGGGATCCCCTGCTCATCTGGCCCCACCGGCAGGATCGGGATGGATTTTTTATCCAACGGCTGCGCCGCTCCGGTTACTAACTCCCCTCTCCCTCTGGGAGAGGGGCTGGGGGTGAGGGCAGCAACGCCGAAGACTTGGGGAGTACCTTAACCATTGCCACATGGCTTCTGAGCTGCTGACCAGTCCGAAAAACCCCTGGATCCGCAAGTTGCGGCAGTTGCACCGCAGCAAAGGCCGGCGGGAACAGGGCGCCTTTTTGGTGGAGGGATCCCACCTCATCGAAGAAGCCCTGCGAGTTGGCTGGCCCCTGCAGGCTCTCTGCTACACGCTTGAGTGGGCTGAGCGTTACCCACAATTGCTGGCCAATCTGCCCAAGAGTCTACGGCGGCAGGCCGTCAGCTCAGAAGTCATGGCAGCGCTCTGTACCACCGAGTCTCCCGAAGGAGCTGTGGCCGTGGCCGTCAGTTGGCAGATTTCCTCTCCCCCCTGGTCCAAGTTACGTTTGGGCCTTGTGGTGGAAACGCTGCAAGATCCAGGCAATTTGGGATCCCTAATCCGAGTCGTGGCCGCCGCAGGAGCCGACGGCCTTTGGCTAAGCGCAGACAGCGTCGATCCCGAAAACCCCAAAGTCTTGCGGGCCTCTGCCGGCCAGTGGTTTCGCCGTCCGCCCCAAGTCGTGCCCGACCTAGCCGCCTGGATCCAGAGCTGCCGTTGCCACGGGATCCAAGTCTTGGCTGCTACCCTCTCCCCCACAGCAAACTGCTACTGGGATCAAGATCTCACCCGCCCTACCCTTTTTCTCCTGGGCAACGAAGGGGCTGGCCTGAGGGAAGCGACTATCCAACAGGCCGATGCCCAGGTGCGGATCCCGATGGCCGAGGGTGTCGAATCTCTGAACGTCGCTATGACGGGGGGGTTGTTGCTCTACGAGGCCCTGCGCCAGCGGCGATCTCGCTCAGGAAGCGCTCCCTGAACAGCTAGCTGCTCCCTCAGAACTCTTCCTCTACAAAGACCGCATCCTCATTCTCTTCCTGCTCTCCCTCCTCCATCGCTGCCGGCCGGCTGGCGGAAACCGTCACCCCCGCAGAAAGTTTCTCCCGCACAGCCGCTTCCACCTCCGCTAGGAGCTCTGGGTTTTCCTTCAAGTAGACAACCAGATTGTCCCTTCCTTGGGCAACATTTTCCTCCTTGTAGCTGTACCAAGAGCCGCGGCGCTTGAGAATGCCCATCTCCTCGGCCAGATCGATAATGCAGCCGATGTTGGAGATCCCTTGGCCGAAAATGATGTCAAATTCTGCCCGCCGGAAAGGGGGGGCAACTTTGTTTTTCACCACCTTGACCCGCGCTCGGATCCCGTATTCTTCCGCACCTTTTTTCAGGGTTTGAACGCGGCGAATATCTAGCCGCACCGACGCATAAAACTTAAGGGCATTGCCGCCGGTGGTGGTCTCCTGGGGGCCATAGCCTATGCCGCCAATTTTGGAGCGCAATTGGTTTAAGAAAAGAACGATGGATCCGGTTTTGCTGACATTTCCGGCAATCTTGCGCAGCGCTTGGCTCATCAGGCGCGCCTGCAATCCCACATGGGCATCTCCCATATCCCCTTCGATCTCAGCCCGAGGCACCAACGCTGCTACCGAGTCCACCACCACGATATCCACAGCTGCCGAGCGCACCAACTGATCGACGATCTCCAGGGCGGCCTCCCCCGTGTCCGGCTGGGAGATCAACAGGTTTTGAATATCAACCCCCAAAGCTGCTGCGTAAGTAGGATCCAGCGCATGTTCCGCATCCACAAAAGCTGCCGTTCCCCCTTGTTTTTGCACTTCGGCGATGGCATGTAGGGCAATTGAAGTTTTCCCAGAAGATTCCGGCCCAAAGACTTCGATAATCCGCCCTTTTGGGTAACCTCCGCCCAAGGCCAAGTCGAGGGTGATGGCCCCACTGGGTATGGTCTCCACCCGCATCTGGGTGGCATCTCCCAGGCGCATGATTGCCCCTTTGCCGAAATTCCGCTCGATCTGGCTTAACACCTGCTCCAGGGCTTTGCGTTTTTCTGACTTCAATTTGTCCGAGTCATCAGCAGTGTTCACAGCAGCGGCTTTCCGGGCCATAACCCGCATCCCCCCCAGGAGTCGTGGTGGAAAATCGAGCCTGCATTCTAACATTGTCGCCTTGCTCTGAGCGGATCCCTCTCCCTCCAACTGCAGTCAGCTCGTACCTTGCCTCGGTTCCTAACTCCCCTCTCCCTCTGGGAGAGGGGCTGGGGGTGAGGGCAGGTCTTCTGCATAGCCTTGCAGAGCGGGTAGAGTGGGCTAAAGGGATCTGCTCAGGAATGTCCCCACGGTCATGACTTTGGTCTTACAATCCCCCGGCCCGGTTGTGTTTAGTTGGGGGCCGTTCAGCCTGCGCTGGTATGGCTTATTGATCGGCCTGGCAATGGTGTTGGGCTTGCTCCTGGCTCGCCATCTGGCAGCTCGGCGTGGCCTTCCCCCCAGTTCCATGCCTGATCTGCTGGTGTGGTTGGTGGTTGGATCCCTGCCCCTTGCTCGCCTGTACTATGTGGCCTTTGAGTGGGAACGCTATCGAGATGGCCCTTGGTGGCAGGTCTTGGCCCTCTGGCAGGGGGGCATTGCCATTCACGGTGCTTTGATCGGCGGCAGTGCGGCGCTTTACCTGTTCGCCCGGCGGCACCGGCTGAGTTTTTGGTTGCTAGCCGATTGCCTTGTTCCCTCCCTCAGCCTTGGTCAGGGGATCGGACGTTGGGGCAACTTCTTCAACAACGAAGCCTACGGAAAGGTGTTGCCTCCGGATAGCCCTCTGTGGGTACAACTGCAGCTGCCTGATGGATCGCGCGTCCATCCCACTTTTTTGTACGAATCCCTCTGGAACTTTGGTCTCTTCGGGCTCCTGCTCTTTTTAAGCTACCGGCGCCAGCTTCCCCCCGGCACCCTCTTGGGCCTCTACCTGGTGGGGTACAGCCTGGGGCGCTTCTGGATCGAAGGCCTGCGCACCGATAGCCTCATGCTGGGATCCCTGCGGGTGGCGCAGGGGGTGAGCCTGCTGCTCATTGGAGCAGGCCTGGCCGCAATCTTGACAGCTCCCAAACGCGTTTCTGTTCACCCAAACGAGGCAACTTCCTCGCCTGGGATCCCCGCCCCAAAGGAGTTGTAAGCCATGGCCAGCGAACAGAATGAAGAGCTCTGGCAGCAAGCCTCCCCTCTGCTGCTGCCATCCGCCGCTGCTACCCAATCACTAGGGGCCCTCGTAGCTCAAGCCGCCCTTGGCTTCCTCGCCCCTTCAGGTCAACAAAAATCTCCCCCTCCCAGCCGCAGCCTCGGCTCCACTTCCGGCTTGGTCATTCTTCTCGAAGGTAATCTGGGCAGCGGCAAAACCACCTTTGTGCAGGGACTAGGGCAGGGCTTGGGGATCCCTGAACCCATCGACAGCCCCACCTTCGTGCTGGTGCAGGAATACCACACCGGACGGATCCCTCTTTTCCATTGCGATCTCTACCGCCTAGAGACCTCTTCTGCCGCTCGCGCCGGTGGGAAAGAATCCACACTCCTAGAAGACCTAGGGCTAGAAGAACTTTGGAGCCAAGGTGGGATCACCGCTATTGAGTGGCCCCAGTACCTCCGCCATCTGCCTGCGACCTACCTCTGGCTGCGCCTACAGCCCCATCCCCAGCAGGAAGGAGCCCGCCTTCTACACGTCAAGGGAAAGGGATCCCAGACTGGCCACCTTTGGCAGCAAGTTCTTTCTCAATTCACTCAGCAAAACCTCGAAGAAGGGATCCACTTCTCCTCCTGAAAGTACTTGAAAGCAGAAGAAAAAGTTGAGATCCCAAAAGACTTATGGTCATTTCGATTCCAACTAGGACACTGCACCCGCGCCTAAAACGTTGAATGTACGGAGCCAGAAGGCTCTTCTCAGCAGTTCAGTCGCTTCACCCCAGCCTAAAACGACTATAAGCTCAAGGCAAACAGCCAGAATTCAGCCAAAAGTCATCCTCAGGCCAAATCAAACAGCAGCACCTCAGCCCCTTCTTCACTGAAAAGGTTGAGCTCGCTTTCCCTAGCAATAGCCACGCCATCTCCTTCTCGCAAAAACAAGCCATCCAGGGTCACATCGCCCCGAGCTATCTGCAGCCATCCGTAGCGCTTCTCATCCAAGTGTCGGTGAATGGTGCGTCCCGGCTCAATCAACCCTGCATAGAGATTCACATCCTGATGCACAATCACGGATCCCTGGCGCCCATCTCGAGAGGCAACTAAACAAAACTCATTGGGATGCTCTGTCAAACCCGTCGCTTTTTGTTCATAGCTGGGCTCCAGGTTTTCCTGCTCCGGCAAAATCCAAATTTGCAGCAGATGAACCTCCTCGTCTGCCGAGTGGTTGTACTCGCTGTGCCAGATCCCTGTGCCTGCCGTCATCCGTTGAATTTCACCAGGACGAATCACAGATCCCGTGCCCAAGCTGTCTTTATGCTCAAGGATCCCTTCCAAAACATAGGTAACGATCTCCATGTCCCGGTGCCCATGGGTCGGAAAGCCAGCACTCGGGCTGATTCGGTCATCGTTAATCACCCGCAAAGCCCGGAAGCCCATGTAGCGAGGGTCGTAGTACTCTCCAAAAGAAAATGAGTGGTAAGTATCAAGCCAACTGAGCTTGACATGACCCCTCTCTTCCCGCTTGCGCAAAGTCAGCATCACAGTTTCTCCGAAACCTGACCCTCGCAACCATCTTATTAACTCTGCAGTCAGAATGTCAATATTCAAACAGTTTTATTTCTTCTTTTCCCTGCTATTCTCGCCAAAAACTTGCCAAAAATTTTGGGTTGGATATCTTGACGGGGTGGTGGGGGTGGGGATAGGGTAGTAAAGCGCCACAAGGCC
>NZ_JANSIL010000015.1:0-32585 GCF_047462015.1 Synechococcus sp. R5-13
CGCCTGAAATTCCGAAACTTAGCTGTCCTCTGGGTCAGCTAGGGATTGGGATAAAGCCCGCACCCTGCGCGTAGCGCGGGTGTCGGGTAGTTTACTCTCAAAATGCGATTGACAAACAACTGGCTGCTACAGCCTTGGTTTACGGACTTACCCTGGTTACTCGCAATGTCCGTGATTTTGCCGGGACAGGGGTACCTCTCATTAACCCATTTAGACCCTCATAACAAGCCGCGGTAGCGAATAAAGATCAAAACTGCCGCCCAGGATCCCAGCGCCACCTTGATGGCTACCAAAATGTTAAGAATCGGGATCCAGCCGCCGCTAAACAGAGCTCCCAACTCCCCTCTGGGCAATTCCCAGCCGGCCAGAGCCATCACAGCCACCCCGATAAACGCCACCACCGACAGCTTCTCCCACATCGCAGCCCGCCACCGTTTGTAGATGGCCTCCATCCAGGCGGAAGAGGCGGTGATCGCCACCAAGCCAATGGCCGTCCCCCCCGCCACCCCGGCAGCAAAGCCTCCGCCCGGCGTCAGGTGCCCTCGAATGGCCAGCTCCACCGCAATCAAAGCCGAAATGGTGGCCCCCACTCGCGCCAACACAATCGAGGGAATATCGGTAAATTGAGCTACATTGGCTGTCGGCTGCTCATCCGCCAGCAGATATTGGGCGCCCAAAATCGCCGTAGAAAACACCACCACTTCAAAGAGTGTATCGTAAAGACGGTTGCGCAGAATGAGACCCGTCACCGCGTTGGGCACACCGCTTTCGCTGGCCAGAATCTCCACCGCCTCGACTAAGGCCACGCCCGCTGTGGGATTGGGGGACACGGATCCCACCTCGCCCACAATGAGCTGTAGGGCTGCCAGCAGCACCGCTATCCCGTACACCCACTTCATGTCGCCATCACCTCAGCGGCCAGAGCTTGCTGCGCCAAAATGGCCTGCAGGCGGGGTACGCGTGTAACCAGGCGATACTCTGCTGCTTCTCCGGCGGGCTCAAGGGCAATGGTGTGTACCTCTCGGCTGCGAAGAGCAGCCACCAACGCCTCCGAACTCCCATAGGCGGCCAACTCCAAGCGCATGTGGTACCGCTGTAGCCCTTGGCGCATCTGCTGTAACAACTGCCGTGCTGCTGAGGTACTGGCCTCCAGCACAGGGCTGCCTTCAAGAACGCCCAGGCGCATACTCAGCGAAGAGCGCACCGCAATGGCGTAGAGGGTAATAGAAAGCATGGTGCCCACCAGCGCCTCGGTCAGAGCCACATCCGCCGCCCCAAACAGCGCATAGATCAGGACGGCAATCGTCCCCAGGATCCCTCGCATTACCAAGGCGTGGTAGGGATTGGTCTGAGTCACCACCAAGCTTGCCGTCAGGGGCAGGAGTAACGCCATCACCAGCAACAGGGTCTCTTCCATCCTGCCCTCCTATAGGGACTTGCGCTGCGAGCAAAACGCCAGCACATAGCCCAGAATGGTATTCCAAATAGCCAGGGAAATCAGCGCCAACACCAATAGGGGCCATTCCCTTGGGATCCGCAACAGCAGCCCCAGCATGATGCTCATAGAGCCCAGGGTGTCCGACACCGAAAGGCCGTGCAGCTTGAACAAAATCGAGCGATCCCCAAGGAGCGGCGCCGTTCCCCACAGCCAAAACAGCACACCAATCCCAAACAACAGATAGCTCAGACCTTCCACCCAGACTTCCATACTTACCCCCAGGGCGTTTCTAGAGCATTTCCAGCCGCTTCAGTACATGGGCCAAGAGCATTAAGGCCGCATTGCCCACCGACAAAATCAAAACCCCCACAATCCCGATCATCCAGTCATCCCGCACCACCGACACCACCAAAATCAGGATGGCCGTCTTTGTGGCCAAGCTGGCAAAGGCGAGCATCGTCTGCCAAATATCTTCCTTCAGCCAAGCGGCGTACAGGGGCAAGCACAGCGTTAGGGTCAGCAGAAACAGCAGTAAGTTCACACGTCCTCCCGCGGCTTGAGCACATGGACTTCATAAGTGCCTTGGGCATTGCAATTGAGCACGATGGTTTTGGGCGTGAAGGTAATTAAAAAGATATCCAGAAACACCAGCCCTGCTGAACGGTTGGGCAGGGTTTGTTTGTATACAACTTCCTCAACAGTGTGGGGCTTGAGGATCATCTCGAAGGCTTCCCAGTAGGCTCTTGGGATGGCGAGAAGAATTTCCTGGAGCACTCGCCCCCAATCCCGCCATTGCACCGGTGCGGAAGCCTGGCGCGGCAGCAGCAACGTTGCCGCCACCCCGATGGCCACATTGTCCCAGCTCAGATTGCCCGTCAGCAGAAACCAAATCAAGAGGCGCAGGCCGATCTCCAATAGACCCAACTCAGGGTAGCGTCCCATAGTTCCCCACAGCTAACAGAGCCCAAACCAGCACCAACACTATGCTCAAGCCGCCCACCACTGCTTCCAGCCCTTCGTTCACCGACCCTCCCTTCAAAGGGATCCGCTCCCAAAACCAGCCCAGCGGGATCCCAACGCCCAAACTGAGGAGCGCCTTGAGAAGATTGTCAGCGCCATAGGCCGCCGGTAGCCAGCCCCAGAGCAAGCCCCCACCCCAAAGCACCAGTGCCACTTTATCTTGCCAAGGAGTTGCAGAGGTGGTTGCCCCCTTCATTGGAGAAACAGGTGCCCGCAGCACTCGCACGCCTAAACAAGTGGTGCCGACGGTAACCCCCACCAACAGCCACTCGTGCCAGGGATCCAGAGCAGACAAGCTGAGGGCCTTGGCCGCATACCCCAAACTGCCGGGTACCCCTGCCAGGGAAGCCGTCCCCAAGAGCAGCATCGGCCAACGCCAGGGATGGGTCACGCTTGTTCCAACAAACAGCAAGGGCTTTGCCAACCCATGGGCAAGACCGTACAAACCTGCCCATTGAGGGGCAGCAATCACAAATCCCATCTGCGATACCGAGCTCCAGGCGAGAAGGTGCTGGGGCGTGCTCCCCATCAAGGCCAGTAGGATCCCGAAAACGGCTGAACCAGCGCTCAAGTAGGGCAACCCCTGGGCCAAGACCGGCGAAGCCTCGCTGCAGCGCACCAAAGCCATGGCTCCTGCTTTGGTCGTAAAACCGCTGAGCACCGCCGCGATAACGGGATCCGCGGTAACGTAGGTGAGGGGCAGCCACAGGCCGGCAACGAAGATCGCCCCCTTGGCCAAAAGACCCACAGCAATCAGCGCCAAGGCCGTGGGGTCGGCCATAACCAAACTGCTCATCGCCAGGGATCCCGTGCGCACATAGACCAGGATTGCGCCCATCAGGTAGAAGAGCATGGCCACATTGCTCATGAAAAGGTAGCGCAGCCCCACCCAGAGCTGGCGATCGCGGTGCGGAGCATTTTCTTCCACTGTGGGTTGGCCCTCAGCCCGCCGCCCGTAGGTCAGCAGCAAAAACACGCCGATGCTGAGCACCTCCAGGGAAACGTAGACGCTGATCAGGTCAGCACTGATGATGACGGCGTTGGCGCTACCGTGCACGATCAGTAGCTGCATGGCCAGAAAGCGGCTGCCCGCAAAGCGTCTATCCAAATACAGCGCCACCCCCAGCGTGACCAGGCCGTGAGCCAAGAGCATCGCTGCTACATTGGCATCGATCCGCAGCGTCACCCCGAAGTGATCCAAAAGCTGTAGCTCCAGGGGTGTGGCGGTTGTGCCGGGCAAGCCCCCCTGCTGCACCGCATAGGCCACCGTCAGCGCGGCCATCCCCACCAGGCTGGGACGGGTCAGGGCCGGCATCAAGTAGGTTGTGAAGGCCAGCAGAAAGGGCAATGCCACCCACACCAGCGTCAGCTCAGTCATCGGTAAAAGTGCTCTGCGCCCCTGACGCGACTGCCTGTTCGATGCTCTCGACTTCGAGGGTGGGATGATTGCGGGACAGCTTCATCACCCCCACCAACATCAAGGCTTGTACCGACAGGCCGATGACGATGGCCGTGAGGATGATCCCCTGAGGCACCGGGTCGGCATAGTCCAGCTCGCGCCAGGGTTTGTAGATGGGGGTGAACACACCGCTCCGGGCTGCCCAGATCACGAAGAAGGCGATGACCCCGGTGCTCATGACATCCATAGACAGGATCTTCATAATGAGGTTGCGCTTAACCACGACTCCCCAGAAGCCAAGGAAGATCGTGAGGATGACGGCGGCATTTAACATAGACACCTCGCTTGCTGCACTCGAGCTATCCGGTGGCTCAGTCGTCCTAAGGCTACGCCCGCTACGCGACCAGTATCCAGCTTCCGCAGTCACAGCAGCCAGATAGCCTATGGCCGGTTGCAACGCCGCCGGGATCCCCATCTCCCCAGCAAGACCGGGATCCCGAATTCGAAAGAGCTGCAGCTCCCAATGGGCAACTTGCTGCGACTTCTTGCCAGCTCTGGGGCTTGGTGGGATCCTGGTCATACACCTCTCATGCCAAGGTCGGAATTGATGGCCGCTGTCCGCAGTTTAAGTTGTTTTTAATGGCCTTGGCGGAACCGACTTCTGGATGCTGAAGATAAGGTGTTGGAGAAGGGGGTTTAAAAGCCGTGATGCTGCCGGTGGCGGAAGCAGAAGCCCTGATTTTGCAGGCGGCTCAGCCGCTGGGCCCAGAGTGGGTGGAGCTGGGATCCGCCCAAGGCCGCGTTCTCAGCCAAACTGTGTATAGCCCCCAGGATTTTCCGGCCCATCCCACCTCCAGTATGGATGGCTATGCCGTGCGCCATGAAGATGTGCAAGCGGGGATCCCTTGTGAGCTGCAGGTGATTGAGACTCTCCCCGCCGGAAAGGCACCCACCCGAGAGCTCCAGCCTGGACAAGCGGTGCGTCTCTACACCGGCTCCCTCTTGCCCGGCGGTGCGGACACCGTGGTGATGCAGGAATACACGCAGCAACCTTCGCCAGGAACCGTTCGCCTCTTGCAGCGTCCGCAGCGGGGCCAATTTGTCCGGCCTCAGGGAGACTTTGCCCGCCAGGGGGATCCCCTCCTGCCGGCAGGGCAGGCTTTGGGCGGAGCGGAGCTAGCCGTTTTGGCCGCCATCCGACAGGCGATGGTGCCGGTGTTTCGTCAGCCCCGGGTGGCCCTGTTCTCGACAGGGGATGAGTTGGTGCCCATCCAGCAGGTGCCGGGGCCGGGGCAGGTCGTGGATTCCAACCAGTACGGCCTGGCGGCTCTGGTCAAGGCAGCGGGTGGGATCCCGATCCAGTTGGGCATCGTGCCGGATCGGCCCCAGGTGTTGCGGCAGGTCGTCCAGCAGGCCCTGGCCTCTGCCGATGGGGTGATCTCTTCCGGAGGGGTATCGGTGGGGGATTTTGACCTGGTGGAAAAGGTGCTGGAGGAGTTGGGAGGCGAGATTTTCATCCGCAGCGTGGCCATCAAGCCGGGCAAACCCCTGACGGTGGCTCGTTTTCCCAATCCCCACGGCCCCCCCAAGCTCTACTTTGGCCTGCCGGGCAACCCTGCCTCTGCCCTGGTGACCTTCTGGCGCTTTTTGCACCCGGCCCTGCGAAAAATGGGCGGATCCCTGCCCCCCTACTGGCAGATCCTCTCTGCCTTCAGCCCGGTGGATCTGCATGCCGACGGTCAGCGGGAACACTATCTCTGGGGACGGCTGCAGGTCAGGCCTGAGGGGATCCAATTTCAGCCCGCCGCCAACCTCAATTCCGGTAATCTCATCAGTCTGGCCGGCTGTAATGCCTTGGCTGTGCTGCCAGTAGGGACAACCCAGATCCCTGCTGGTTCGCCCGTTCAGGTGCTGCAACTGCCCTGAAGATCCCTAGCCCTCCTCTCGCTGCTGCTGGAATAGCCGCCATAGTCAATCCAAATAACAATGAGACGCTAGCCAGTACAACAGTTCCGTCTGCAACAGCGGACCGCAGGCCTTATCACTTCATCCACAGAAGTTCCTCTATCAGCATGCATCCTTGCCCTCTTGAGAGCACTAAAGTCACCCTCAATCTCATTCAAGTCTGGCGAGGGCCTCAGCAAAAAACCACCTCCTGCCCTGCCGCTTTCATCAAATCCTTTATCCTTCCCTTCCGTTCGCCGAGCAGGCCCTAGGCCTTTGAATCGGCCCATTGCCTAGAGTCAATACAGATGTCCTCTCCAAACTCGGCATTTAGTGTCCCTCAAGTTCTTCCGCATTCGAGCTACTTGAAAAAGCGTCGGGGCTATCAAACCCCCTCTCTCCTTCCTCCTACCGGCTACTCAGCTCTCTCTCTTCCCATAAACTTTCTCCCCTCTCTTTGGCCAAGCATAAAACAGGTGCGTATCTCCCCAAACCCTGTCTCGTCATTCTCTCATCATTCGCGTCAGCGGTGCAGAGCCCATTGTAAGCTAAACTCTCACTTCCATACTTCTGAACCAACTCCCTCAAGACCCTAGAGTCGTTGATTCTCTCTTGGATTCTCTCTTGCCAATCCCGCTCTCGGTGCCTTAACTCTTTTTTTTCGCGTTGTTTTCATCTTCCTAAGAGCATAGTAAATAGCGCTGGGATGGACGCCAAACCTCTGGGCTCTATCCTTCAGTCGAGCTTCTGGGTACTGTTCTACGTCTTGCTGCAGAGCGACCAAGTCTATCTTTCGCTTCCGAGTCTTGACTTTTGTCGGCCTCAGGTCTTCTCGGTTCAGCCAGCGATAAACCGTTGCACGACTGACTTTGTACATCTGTGCAGCTGCAGTGGGGCTGCCCCCTTCCTGGACATACCCTACGACTCTCTCTCTCAGGTCTAAGCTATAGGTCATGAAGCTTCCTCCTGAGGTCTACCCCCACGTCATCTTGCCTTTAACACCGTCTCATTGTCAACTGAATTGACTACAACTACACAGACCTGCTTTGTGGTCATTTCAAATGGCACCTGTCTTGCCTTTTGTCTGCCGTCGTCGAGAGAGGGGGCAGCGGCACAGAGGACTAGGAAGGAGGGGGGAGACCGTCTCGAACAGACCTAGAGTAGGCCTGCTGCACCGCCTGGTAGCGCCGTTTGAACGCCTGCTGCTGCACCTTGTGATCCACAATGGGATCCGGATAGCCACAACTTCGCCGTTCCCGCAAAGCCCAGGCTCCCTTGGGGTCATCTCCCACCCACAGCAGAGCCGGCGTATCCAGCCGTGCCAGCTCCGGCAGATAGCGGCGGATGTACTCTCCTTCCGGGTCATAGCGGGCTGCTTGCGTGGCCGGGTTGAAGATGCGCAGGGGCTTGGGATCCGTGCCCACACTGGCGCTCCACTGCCAACCGCCGTTATTGGCCGCCAGATCCCCATCCACCAGCTTTTGCATAAAGTAGCGTTCCCCCCAGCGCCAATCGATAAGCAGATCCTTGGTCAGGAAGCTGGCCACAATCATGCGGCAGCGGTTGTGCATCCAGCCGGTTTCGTTCAGTTGGCGCATGGCCGCATCCACGATGGGGTAGCCCGTCTGACCGGTGCACCAGGCCTGAAACCAGTCCTGCCGATTGTCCCACTCCAGGGCGTCGAAGGCTCGTCGATAGGCTCCGGTTTCCACGTGGGGCCAGTGGGCCAAGACATGCTTGTAAAACTCTCGCCAGCACAGCTCCTGCCGCCAAGTTTGCAAGCTGCTTTCGGCCTCTTGGCTGCGCACCTCGGCTTCCACCTCCCGCGTGGCTTGCCACACCTGGCGAATGCCGATCGTTCCCCAGCACAAGTGGGGGCTCAGTAGAGAAGTGCCCGGCTCAGCCGGGAAGTTGCGGGCTCGCTCGTAGTCCAAAATGCGCAAACCCTGACAAAAGTCTTCCAAAAGGGCTTGAGCCGCTGCTTCCCCCGCTGCTGGGATCCGCTGGTCGCAGACAAAGCCCAAATCTGCCAAAGTCGGTAGAGGCTGCGCTTTTAGTCCCGATACCGGCTGCAGACCCTCGGGGGTTGGGTAGGGATCCCGCTTGGGCAAGCTCGCCCACCTGCGCCAGAAGGGAGTGAAGACCGAATAGGGCTCCCCCGCCTGGGTCAACACTTCCCCCGGCCCGTGCAGCAGCATATCTTGGTAGGAGAAGGACTGGATCCCGGCTGCGGCCAAACTGGCCTGCACTCGACTCTCTTGCTGTAGGGCGAACGGCTCCCCATCGGCATTCCAAAACACGGCCCTGGCTCCCAGGTCTGTGGCCAAGCACCGCAACTCCACCGAGGGATCCCCCAGCCGCCAGATCAGTGGGATCCCCATCTGGGCGTAGCGCTCTTGGAGCTCTTGCAGAGCCTGAAGCAAAAAGGCCACCCTAGCTGGGGCCATGTCCGACCGTCTCAGCATCTGCGGGTCGAAAATGAAGACAGGCACCACCTGAGAGCTGCGCTGGGCTGCCTCATGAAGAGCTGTGTTGTCCCCTAACCGCAGATCGCGACGATGCCAAAGCAAAACGGGGGAAGTCATAGGCTGCCAAGCAATGGGATCCCATCTTGGCCGGTTGCCACCGCCCCTTTCAACTCACTCCCCCCAAGGCTGGGAGCCGGGGCGGCCAGAAGCTACATTCTAAAGAACCTTGAAGAACCCTATCAAAGCTCTAGACTGTCGAACACCCGACTGGGACAATAGCGGCAGCGCTCATCCGGCTTTTGCTGGCCATCGCTGTATCCCATCGCGTAAGCTGTATCCCCCAACATCACCACCAGCTGAGTCAGCTTCAGGGAAAGCAACGGGTCAAGCGGCTCCGTCACATTCAGCATAAACTGCTCAATGGAGCGCCGCAGCGCCTCTGGCGTCTTGATCATCACGTCTCCATCCATCCATCGATGGCTTTAGGTATTCATACTCAAGGCAAGATGGACATGGACTCAGGATAAAGGTGGAAGGAAGAGATGCTCGTAGCATTGGCTACTGTTCTTGGGATCGAGCCGGCAAGGGCTGAGCTCCACACCAGCCAGAGCAGGCTTGCGGATGATGTTAGCCTAGGTATCCAAAAATGGCGACAGCGCGACGGGTGGCACGGGTAGCAGAGCTGATCAAACGAGAGGTCAGCCAAATCCTGCTCTCGGAGATCAAAGATGACCGGGTTGGGGCAGGGATGGTCAGCATTGTGGATGTCGAGGTTTCCAATGACCTGCAAAACGCCCGCATCTTCGTCAGCATTTATGGGGATGAGACAGCTCAACACCGAGCTATGGAAGGGCTAGCAGCGGCCACACCCTTTGTGCGGCGGGAAATCGGCCAGCGCCTCAGCCTGCGACGGGTGCCAACGGTGGTGTTTTTGCAGGATCGCTCTTTGGAGCGGGGATCCCGCGTTTTGGCTCTGCTTAACCAACTGAGACAGACCTCTGAGGCCCAGGAACCGGAGGGATCCCAAGCTGGGGTTGAGGACACCGCCGAGGGCGAAGAAAACGAATCGAGCGGCGAATAGTTGCACCATTTCGAGGGATCCGCGCTGGAGCTCAGCCTGCTTTGCACGAGAGAGCAAAGGATCTGCCTTGATGGCCACTAGATAGAGGGGCCTTTGCTTTGCAGCAGTGCGGACAACATGAAAGAAAGATTTTTTACCGTTCGTGTCGCGTAAGCGGGCCCTGAAGTTTTTGGATTTGTTAGGCTTAAGGGAGCTATACAGCCCTTCCCCCGATCGTCTATCCGTACAGGACTCCATGTCTGCGGCACGCTTGCGCAAACCAGAGCGCTCTGCTCCAATGGGCAGCGGCGTTGTTGTGGTCAACCTGCGAAAGGGCTGTAAGGTTGCTGTCCATGCCTTTCCTGCCTTTTCATGGATGTTCAAAGCCCACTGCAACCGGATCCCTCTCTAGGGGGTGCTACTCCACTCCAAGCTCTGCAGGCCCTAAACCAGAGTGTTGCCGAAGCTTTGGTTTCCTGCTTGAAAGGGCAACCCCAACAGGCCACTCAGCACCTTTTGCTGGCTCTGCCGCAGCTCATGGCGGCTCTGGGGGCCTTGAGGCAAAAATCTTCCCTTCGCGTGGGCGGGCCGGAGGCCTTGGCCGAGCCTGCAGGTTGCCCTTCAGAAGCCAAGCCCAAGCGCATCATGCACATCGAAGGCAATCGCGTGGAAGTGTGGGTGGATAACCAAATTCGCAGCAGTTGGAGCATTTGGTCGGTGGGAGATCTCAAGGAAGTCTGTCGGCTGGCAGAAGAGTTCGACTGTGGCCTCAGCTATTCTCTAGGAGGAAACTCAGAGTCTCAGTCGGAGATGCTGCTGTTGCCCTCCAATTCTGCTGGTGTGTCCGACCGACTCTCCAACCCCGTTCGCGCAAGCGGGCCAGACGCCTCAGGCTCCGCCGCCTAGTACCCTCAGCTTCGGTTGCTGCTTTTGCTGCTCAAATCCCCATGGCAGAACCCCAACGGCTACAGAAGCTCTTGGCTCAGCAGGGATTGGCCTCGCGTCGCCAGGTGGAAGCTTGGATCCTGGCCGGGCGCATTCGAGTGAACGGGAAGGTGGTCACTGAGCTGGGCTCCAAAGCCGATCCAGAGCGGGATCGCATCGAGGTGGATGGTCAGGTGATCCCTTTGACCAAGGATCTGGCGCGCCATGTTTTGCTCCTGCACAAGCCGGTGGGGGTTTTGTCAACCTGTGCAGATCCTTGGGGACGCAAGACGGTGTTGGATCTGCTCCCCCCACTCTGGAAACGGCAAACCCGCCTCTACCCGGTGGGCCGGCTGGATGCGGACAGCAGTGGCGCTTTGCTGCTCACCAATGATGGCGACTTGACCTTGAAGCTGACCCATCCGCGCTATCATCTGCCCAAAACCTACCGGGTACAGGTACAAGGGCATCCGAGTCAGGCCACTCTGCAACATTGGCGAGACGGAGTAGACTTAGAGGGGTACACCACTCTGCCGGCGGAGGTGGAGTTTTGTCCTGCCCCGGATTTCCGGCAAAGGGAGCATCCCAATTGCTCCTGGCTGAGGGTGGTGTTGTTTGAGGGACGCAACCGGCAAATTCGGCGGGTGGCGGAGCGTCTTGGGCATCCGGTGCTCAGCTTACATCGGGAAGCCATTGGCCCACTGGGCTTGGGCAACCTGAAAGCAGGCCAGTTCCGCCAGTTGGATCCCCATGAGCTCCAAGCTTTGCTGGCCCCTCTCACCGGGCACAGCAGCTCATCCTCGCTCGGGAAGCGCCCTCTAAGGCCTCCGGCCCGCTCACGCGATTAGCTCGTCAGAGCCTCTAACTGAGTGCAAACTCTCACAGTAGCCTCCTTTCTTCCGCAGGTGGCCAAATGATGCAAGAGCCAGCACACTCTTTAGAAGCCCTGGGATCCCTGTTGCGGCAAACACGGGAGGCACGGGGACTGACGTTGACAGAAGTAGCTAACGATACCTTCATTCGCTGCCAATATCTGCAGGCGCTGGAGGAAGCTGACTTGAGCCGGTTACCGGAGCCGGTGTATGTGCAAGGGTTTCTCAAGCGCTATGCCGACTATTTGGGGTTGGATGGCGAAACCCTCTCTCGGCGTGCCTCTCCGCTTTTATCGGCCAAAACCCCCCGCGCGCCAGCTCCTCTTGCTGTTGTCGGCCAGCAACCTGCCTTTGCCCTGCGTCCTCTCCACCTTTGGGCCGCTTATGTGGTGCTGATTGTGCTGACGGTGGGGGGATTGTCGGCTCTTTTGGAAGGCACAGGCAATCCCTTTGGGCGTTGGCTGGTGAGCCTGTCAACGGTCAGTCGGGAGGGATCCGGCCAGCAACCGCCTGCTGCCAACTCCCCGGATCCCACTCTGTCGGCAGCTCAGCCCACGGCCCGCCAACTGTTTCCCACCCTCGACCAATGGACGCGCATCCAAGGCGTCTTCCCCGAGGTCTTGGAAGCTCACTTGGGGGGGGCGGGGCGCAAGCCGGTGCGTCTGGATATTCGCGTTGTGGAGCGCCCTTCCTGGTTGCGGGTCATCGCCGATGGGCAAACGGTTTTTGAGGCCACCTTACAACCGGGGGCCGAGTTGAATTGGGAAGCGGAGCAGTCAATCGTGTTGCGTA
The DNA here is from genome assembly GCF_047462015.1 of Synechococcus sp. R5-13. Lineage (NCBI taxonomy): Bacteria > Bacillati > Cyanobacteriota > Cyanophyceae > Synechococcales > Synechococcaceae > Synechococcus > Synechococcus sp. R5-13. The sequence continues at coordinate 11,918 of NZ_JANSIL010000015.1, forward strand.
CCGGCAATGCGGGCGGTGTGTTGGTGACCTTTAACGACCGGGAGCTTGGAGTGATGGGCCGATTTGGGGAAGTGAAAGAGCTGATGTTCGAGCCGGGGTTGGATATTCAGTCGCTGCAGTAGGAACCCAGCCAAATGATCATCCCGTTGCGCTTGGCGTTATCGGCGGCAGAGTAGGAGCAATCTCCCACCCTTGGGAGCCAAGCTGCTGCAGCAGGTGCCGGACTTTGTCGATGTCTTTATCGCCTGGCCGACGTTCCACACCACTGGAGAGGTCGATGCCGCTTGGCTGCAGGTGGCTGAGCGCCTGCAGAACATTGTCCGGGTTCAGCCCACCGGCCAGTAGCCAAGGCAAGGGCAGAGCCCGCTCACGCGAAAGGCGAGCAAGTTCTGGCCAATTCAGGGTTCGCCCCGTTCCACCCGCCTGTTGGGGGTGATAGGCATCCAAAAGCAGCATCTCCACACAGTCTCGGTAGAGATTGGCCACTTCCAGATCTTGTGGCTGGCGGACGCGCAGGGCCTTGATGCGGCGGATCCCGGGAAGCCATTCCCCCAATTGCTGACAATCTTGCGGGGATTCTTGGCCATGCAACTGGACAGCCGTGAGGCCCACCGTTTCCACCCAGGCGGCGATGGCGCGGGGATCCTGATCCAGAAAGACCCCTACTTTTTCCACGTGGTCGGGCAGGGATCCCACCCAACGGGCCATTTCCGAGAGGGGCAAATAGCGGGGGGTATTGGGCACCGCGATGAACCCAAGGGCACTCACCCCCAGCGCGGCGATGGCCTCCGCCTGATCCTGACGGGTGATGCCGCAGATTTTGACAAACAACCGGCCCATTGGGAGCACCACCAAAACAATTGGCTGCTGGTTCTTGGATGGTTCTGAGAGCGCTGATACATCTACTTTTGTTCAGGGCGCATTTGCAGAGGATCCGGCTGTTCCGGGTGAAGCTTGTTGATCCGGCGCACCATTTGCCATAGCCGTCCAAAGTTGCGCTGGTTGAAGTGCATCACCAGCCGTGGCAGATGGGCAATATCTTCCTCGGCTTCCTCCGGCAAGGCCCCAGTTTGCTCGATCCGGCCCGAATCGAGAATATCGGCAAACTCTTCGTTTAAGATGTCTAGGGCTTCCGGTGAGAGTCTGGTGTTCAAGCGCAAAACCAGGAGCTCCCGCACGTAGCGATTGCTGTGAAAGACGCGATAAAAATCGACAATCTGCTGGCAGGCATCTTCCACGTCGTCGGTTAGGGTGTAGAGGAAGAGATCTTCTGGGCTGATCAAGCCGCGACCAAGCAGGTGCTCCCGCACGTATTCGTCCCATTCTTTCCAGTAGCAGCCACCTGTTCTGTCCACCAGCACCAAGGGCATGAGCTTGGTTTTGCCGGTTTGCATCAGGGTTAGGCATTCAAAGGCTTCATCCTGAGTGCCGAAACCGCCGGGAAAAAGCACCAGCGCGTCGGTTTCTTTAACAAAAAAGAGCTTGCGCGAAAAGAAATACTTGAAGTTGATGACCCGATCGCTGGCAGCAATAACGGGATTGGCCATTTGCTCGAAGGGAAGCTGGATATTGAGCCCAAAAGAGTTTTCCAGCCCTGCCCCTCGGTTGCCGGCTTCCATAATGCCGCCGCCGCCCCCCGTCATGACCATGAATCCCCGTTGACTGATGCAGTAGGCGAACAACTGGGCCTGGCGATATTCGGGACTTTCTGGCCCCAGTCGTGCCGACCCGAAAACGGTGATCTTGCGTTGGTGGGCATAGTTTTGGAAGGCGGCAAACCCCTGCTCCAGATCCTCAAGAGTAGCCGCCAAGATCTTGGCATCTAAACGGCTCAGCTCCAGGGATCCCATGCGCTGCAGCGACTGCACAATACGCAGCCAGGCCGTCCGGTTGGGATGATACTCCAACTGCTTTAGGCGGGTCTCAGCGTTGGAAAAAACTTCTTGCAGAAGGGAAGAAACGGAATCGGTCAAGCTGGGATCCTAAAGTTCTCTGGAATTACTTTAATCAGTTCTCGGCACAAAATGGCAGCTGGGTTCTAATCCAGAACCCAAAAGTTACATTCTGAAACACCCAAGGCATAGCCCTCAGGCTTCGGCAGGTGTGTCGAAGTGCTTTTCCAAAATCGTGGTTAGAGTTGCCTTGGGTACGGCGCCAACCACCACATCCACTTTCTGGCCGCCCTTGAACAACATCAGGGTGGGAATGCTGCGAATACCGTACTGGCTGGCAGTTTGAGGGTTCTCGTCGGTGTTGATTTTTACAACCTTAACTTTGCCGACATACTGCTCAGCTATCTCCTGAACCACAGGAGCCACCATCCGGCAGGGGCCACACCAAGGTGCCCAAAAATCAACCAGAACCGGAATATCGCTGCGCAGCACCTCTGCCTCAAAGGTAGCATCAGCGATATCTATTGCTGCAGACATGCTTGGAGAACTCCTGAAACAATACCTATCATGGTTTCTAATCTTAGCACAGCTCTCTGGCTGCTGCTGACCGAAAACTCGGCGTCGCAGGCCCCGGCATTCATGCCTGGGGATAAGTCACCGTCTCATGACAGGACGGGAGACTCGCTCCACCCGCTTATGGAAGGGTGCAGCGTTAAAGGTGAAGTAGAAGTATCTGGGGTGTTTTGGCATCTCAGTAGTTGAGGAGATGGCGTCCCCCACGAGGATATAGGCCCTCGTGTAGCCCATTGCAACGAAGCGCGAGGAGCGTGGAGCGATGGAAAAAATCCCCCGGCTTTAGCCGTGGGGAGAACGTTAACGATCTGGCTGGACTGGCCGGATTAGTATTGGTGAGCTGGGATCCCTTAGACGGCCTTCAGACAAATACCATTGGCTTATGACGGATTTTCTCGAAAGCAGCCGCATCAAAACGGTAGAGGGTTGCCGGTCTGCCTGTTCCTTGGGAACTTTTCTGGCCGGTATCTTGCAAGATACCCAGTTTCAGTAGGCGGGCGCGAAAATTGGAGTAGTCGGAGAACCCCTCGCCCAAAACGGTGCCGTAGAGCTGGTAGACCTCCCCTAGCGTGAAGGTGGCGGGCAAAATGTCAAAGGCAATCGGACTGTACTCCAACTTGGCGCAGAGGCGACGGCGGGCATAGCGGCAAATCTCTTCGTGGTCAAAGGCTAAAGAGGGAATTTGGTCGGCGGGATACCAGGCAATGCCCTCCACTCCGTCTGCCAGCAATTCAGCATCCTGGAACCGCACCAGGGCAAAGTAGCTGACCGACAGGTAGCGCACTCCATAGCCATCCTCGGCCTCGCGGGGATCCCGCTCCGGCCCCCCGAAGGTGTAGAGCTGCTCCAGATAGAGGTTTTTAACACGAATTTTCTCCGCCAAGATGCGGTAGGCCGCTGCTTCTAGGGATTCTGAGCGCCGCACCAGTGTTCCTGGCAGGGCCCAGCAACCGCGGAAGGGATCCTCCCGCCGCCGCACCAGCAGCACCAGGAGGCGATTCTGCTCAGTGTCGATGGAGAAAATGACCGCATCCACGCCCACCCGGAACTCCGCCAAGGCGATCCGGTTCTCCGATGGGCCTGCCACGATGCGGGATCCCTGCATAGCTTGGCACTGAATCCTCCACCAACAGCCTACCCAGTTTGTCCCTCCAGAGGGAGCTACCAGCCTGGACCACCGTCTTGCCAGTCTAAGCCCTATCTGGGGCGAAGGCTTTCGTGTCGCGGGGAAGATGGGTTGCTAAAGGTGTGCAAAAGAACCCCGACTCAGGCAACACTTTTACTTTTTGCGCGATTTGGCTCTTTTTCAGCCACGGAGGACCCCTCAGCGAGGGGGAACAGCCGACCTTGCCCAACAGCAATGTGAACCCGCGCGCCCACAGGCAGGGCTTCCCGGGCTAGGGCGTGCAATTCTTTGCCGGCTGCTGTGATCAGGCAATAGCGGTACTCTCGCCCCAAAAACTGTCGATCCCGAATGACAATGCCGCCCTGAGGATCAGGATGCAAATGCAACTCCTCCTGTCGAACCATCAACTCTGCGCAGCGCAAGCTGGGGTCGGGCTGATCCCTCAAAGCCTGGAATGGGATGTGCAGCAGCTCTTCAGCCTGCCAACCCAACTCCCGCCGCTCACAGCGCAGAAAGTTGGCCTGGGTAATAAACTCTGCCACAAAGCGGGTAGCCGGCTCCCGATAGACCTCCTCCGGGGATCCCCATTGCTCAATACGGCCTTCCCGCATCACCGCCACCCAGTCGGAGAGGCAGAGAGCCTCCTCTTGGTCGTGGGTGACAAAAATGGCCGAGGTCTGGGTTTGCTTGAGGATTTTGCGGATTTCTTCCCGCAGGTAGTAGCGCACCTGCACATCCAAATTGCTCAGCGGCTCATCCAACAGGATCAAGCTAGGCCTGGGGGCCAAAGCCCGCGCCAAAGCCACCCGCTGCTGCTGCCCGCCCGAAAGCTCGTGGGGATAACGATGGGTGTAGTCTTCCAGGCCCACCAACCGCAACACCTCGTAAGCGCGTTCCCGCGCCTGTTGGGCAGTGCCTCGCAACTCAGCTCGCAACTCAGTTGGGGAGGAGCGATTGCCACCCCCTGCCGCCGACGCAAACGGGGTAGTGGGTCGGAGGCCAAACATCACATTGGCCAACACGTTCAAGTGGGGAAACAGGGCAAAATCCTGAAACACCAGCCCCACTCCCCGTCGCTCCGGTGGGATCCACTGCCCCTCCCCAGCCACAACCTGCCCCCCCAGCAGGATCCGCCCGCTATCCGGCTGCTCAAATCCGGCAATGGTGCGCAATAAGGTGGTTTTCCCACAACCTGATGGGCCCACAATGCTGAGGATGTCTCCTTGGGGCAGGCGAAACTCGACTTCCCGCAAAACCAACTGCCGCTGGCCGGGAAACCCCTTGCTGATGCCCTCGAGCTGAAGGATGTAGGAGGGATCCTCGCGCACGGCAGTGGGACTTGGAGAAAACAAGAACTCAGCCATGACGGTTGTTGTTGCAAAAGATTTTCACTATTTTTACCACACTACCATGTCCCCGGATCCCGTCCAACCGGATCGAGATCCAACAGCCAGCAGCCAGATCTTGAGCAGGACAGAATAAGGTTTCTACGCCTCGCCCTGATTCCAAGCGAAGCAGCGGAAAATCAGTGTTAAACTTAGTTAACGAAGTTTCTCAGGCCTGGGCGGCGCTTGCTTGTGTGGCGCACGCCAGAGGCTTGTTGTAAATGAGTTTTGAGACAAAGTTTCCCGAACGTGCTCTGATTACAGGGGCCAGTCGAGGGATCGGCAGAGCGGTAGCCCTAGCCCTAGCCCGACAAGGGATAGCGGTGGCTCTGGTGGCCCGCTCCCAACCTGATCTGCTAGCGGTGCAGGCCCAAATCCAAGACCAGGGGGGTAAGGCAGCGGTTTTTCCCATGGACTTGGCCGACTTAGCAGCTCTGCCCCAGCAGTTGCAGGCTCTCCTGGATCGATTTGGCGTCTGCGATGTCTTGGTCAATAATGCGGGCATGGCCCACGTTGGCCCTTTGGCCACCTTACCTTTGTCGGATTGGCAGCGAGTGATCGACTTGAACTTGACGGCAGCTTTTCTGTGTGCCCAAGCCGTACTTCCCGGAATGCGCCGGCAGCGCTGCGGCACGATTGTCAACGTCATCTCGATTGCGGGCAAGCGAGCTTTTCCCAACTGGGGAGCTTACTGTGCCAGCAAGTTCGGCCTAATGGGCTTTTCTCAAGCTTTGGCCGAAGAGGAACGACAGCATGGCATTCGGGTCACCAGCCTGTGCCCTGGTGCCGTGGACACGTCCCTCTGGGATACGGGCACGGTAGGGGTCAACTTCGACCGTTCCAAAATGCTCTCGCCGGAATGGGTAGCCGATTTGATTACCTATATTGTTCGGTTGCCCACAGGTGCGGTGGTGGAAGATCTCACCTTCATGCCTGCGGTGGGAGCCTTTTAGACCTGGCTGGTTTGGGGTTGCCCGTGACTTGGGAGGGTTTTGGCTATCGCAGCCTTTGACTGGATGCCACCTGAGCTGAGTTGCATGCACCGAGTTCTCTTAGCCTTTCGTTAACCAAGGAATATCCTGCTATGACCCTTGCGAAACCCGGATCTGGCTCGCAATCTCGAATGGATGACAAAGCCCATTTCAAGTCTCGGGTGATTCGAGATCGAGCCACTTTTGCGGAAGAAGAATTGGGTAGCTCGGATGTCTCAGATCCGGCTATGGTGGCGGCGGTGGAGACGCTGCTGCGGGGGATCGGGGAGGATCCCCAACGGGAGGGGCTGCGAAAAACCCCGGAACGAGTGGTTGCGGCTTTGAAGTTTTTGACCAGTGGGTATCGGCAGTCTTTGGAGGAGCTACTGAACAGTGCCATCTTTGATGAGGGCCATGACGAGATGGTGCTGTTGCGGGATGTGTCTCTGTTTAGCCTGTGCGAGCACCATCTGCTGCCCTTTATCGGCAAAGCCCATGTGGCCTACATCCCCAGGCAAAAGGTGGTGGGCCTAAGCAAAATTGCCCGTATCGTCGAGATGTACTCCCGCCGCCTGCAGGTTCAGGAACGCCTGACACGGCAAATTGCTGAGGCCTTGATGGAGGTGCTGGATCCCTACGGGGTGGGGGTGGTTATCGAGGCTACCCACATGTGCATGGTGATGCGGGGGGTACAAAAGGCCGGCTCCTGGACGGTCACCAGCTCGATGGTGGGGGTGTTTCAGGAGGATCCCCGTACCCGTGAGGAGTTTTTGAGTCTTATTCGCCATCCGTCCAATTTTTAGGGAGCTTCCCGGAGCTTTGCCGGTGGTTGGGTTGAGTTAACCCTCTGCTCAGGCTGGGAATACTAGCCTAAGATCGACGCAAACCCTGCCAGAAGCGAGGCTTGTCATGAGCGAGGTCAGCCCCGAAAACCAGTTTCCCACCGATTTGGACTCCAATTGGCAGCCCCCGGCTCCGCCGGTCATGCAGCGTCCGTCTCGTCCGGCTGCTCCGGTGCCCCCGGTGGAGCCTCCAACGCAACTGGATCCGGTGCTCGGTTCAGCTTCCCAAGGGATGGGATCCCGGCCTGTCAACGCCAAAAGCCCCCCCAACCCCATTCTGGGTCGGCCCCTTCCTCCTGGTGTGGCTGTCGCTCCCCCTCAGGTACCGGTGCCTGTGCCGGGCTCTGCCGCTTCTCCTCAGATGCCCCCGCCCACCCCGGCTCCGGCTGCTGCTGCTCGGCCTCCAGTGCCGCCGCCCAGCCCCAATCCTGCTGCCCCGCCTTTTGCGCCACCAGCTCGCCCAACGGCTGCCGGTCGGATCCCGGTGGCTCCAGCTGCTCCTGCGGGCCTGACCCTGCGCCAACTGGTGCAGGAAGCCTATGACAAAGGCTACTCAGATATTCATTTGGGGGTAGGAGAAGTGCCCCGCTTTCGGGATCGGGGGCAAATGCTTTTGACCAACTACCCGGTCACCACCACCGAGATGTTCTATGGCTGGCTGCGGGAAAGCCTGCCGGAGAGCCAAATTCGCCAGTTTGAGGAATGTTTGGAACTGGATACTGCCATCCAGTACGAGGGTTTGGTGCGGTGTCGGGTCAACTGCTTTGTTTCCCTTCTTGGCCCGGCTATGGTGATGCGTCTGATCCCGTTGAAAATTTTGACGCTGGAGCAGTTGCGGGCGCCGGAAGTCTTGAAGCGCATTGCCGAAGAGCACAAAGGCTTGGTTTTGGTGACCGGCCCCACCGGATCCGGTAAGTCCACGACCTTGGCGGCGATGGTGGACTACATCAATTCCAACTTTCCCAAACACATCATTTCCATTGAGGATCCCATCGAGTTCGTCCACCAGAGCAAGAAATCGATGGTGCGGCAGCGGGAGGTCGGGATCCACACCCTGGAATTTGCCAATGCCCTGAAAGCCTCTCTGCGGGAAGATCCGGACATCATCCTGATTGGGGAGATGCGGGATCGAGAGACGGTGGATATTGCCCTGAAGGCCGGCCAGACGGGCCACTTGGTCTTTGGAACCCTGCACACCAACAGCGCCGTCCGCACCATCGAGCGTCTGCTGGGGATTTACAAGCCAGAGGAACAGGAGCCGATGCGTCTGCAGCTGGCAGAAACCCTGGTGGCGATCATCGCTCAAACCCTGGTGCGCACCACCGATGGCAAGCGAGCTGCGGCCCACGAGATCATGCGCAACACCGATGCCATTCGGGACTACATCAAGCGGGGGGCGGTGGATGAAATTGAGGAGCTGATCGCCGACGGCTCCTATGAGGGCATGTGTACCATGAATCAATCCCTGTTTAGGCTTTACCAAGAGGGGCGGATTACCGAAGAGGTGTGTCTGGAGGCTGCCCCACGCCGCAATGAGATGGCCCAATGGCTGCGAGGCCGGATCTAGGGCCAGTCTCGAGATGGAGTCACGCCAAAGTGCTTGAGGGAAGGTTTGCCCTATCCTAAACTGGGAGCAGCCGGCGGCGCTGGCTTGCCGAGCTACCTGCTCATCTCTTGGGCCGACCTTGGGCTGGGGGGATGGGTTGCGAATTGATGAACCGAATTGAAAGCAAGTTAGAAAACAGGAGAATCCCTACCGTGAGCGTGATCAACCAGATCATCGAGACCGCGGATGACCAGCTGCGTTACCTCTCAGTTAGCGAACTGGAAGCCATCAGGAATTACATGACCACCGGCGAGAGGCGCTTGCAAATCGCTCAGGTGTTAGCAGAAAACAAAAAGCGCATCATTGACCAGGCCCAGAAGCAGCTATTCGCCAAGCGGCCCGAGTACGTGCAACCCGGTGGCAATGCCTACGGTGACAAGCGCTACAACCAATGTTTGCGAGATTACGACTGGTATCTGCGTCTGGTGACCTATGGCATTATTGCCGGCAGCAAAGAGCCGATTGAGTCTATCGGCCTGATAGGGGTGCGGGAAATGTACAATGCCCTCAACGTACCCATCGCCGGCATGATCGATGCGATTGTCTTTTTGAAGGAAGCTGCCCTCAGCTTGTTGGAGCCGGCGGCAGCCGCTGAAGCCGCCCCTTACTTTGACTACATCATCAATGCCATGAGCTAGGGATCTACAGGGATCCCAAGGCAGCCCGGGCATGTACGGCCACCTGTTCTTGGGAATCCTGGGCCAGCCGGGTCAGTCCGGCGCGAGCGGCTTCTGTTCCCAACTTGGCCAGGGCAATGCAGACGCGGTAGCGCAGTTGCCAGTCGTCGGAATCAATGAGGGGATCCAGGTAGGGGATGGCCCGCGGATCCCCCAGATCGCCCAAGGCAGCGGCAGCGGCTGTGGTGATCAGCTCGCTCTTGTCCTGCAAAGCTTCCACCAGAGTGTCGAAGGCGGCAGGGTTACCCAGCTCTCCCAGGGCAGCGATGATGCTAAACCGTACCAGCCACTCCGTTTCTCGCCGATAAGCTTCCAGGAGATCGTCCAGCGCCTGTGGCTGCTTGAGATCCCCCAGGGCAGCGGCGGCAGCAGCCCGCACATCGAACTCCGGATCCTCTCGCAAAGAGCGCTGCAAAATGGGCAACAGTAGGTTCGGATCGACGCCAGACAGGGTGCCCATCTGGCTGATGGCAGCATAACGGACGCGGGCATTCTCGTCGTGAATCGCTCGCTGCAGCAATGTCAGGGCTTCTGGCCCAGGCAGTTCTCTGGCTTTGTTGACAGCGCGCAGCCGATTTCCCAAGTCTTGTGAGTTCAACAGCTCCAGCAAAGCGGGCAGTGCCGGAGGATCCCCAGAGGTTGTTGTCATATCCCATTCTCTCCATAACCCTCCTCGGCCATAGCGAGGGAGGAAAAGCCGATGTTATTATCTTGAAGCAGTGCATCCAGTCCCTTGATCTTATGGCCTTATTGCAACAAGAGAAGCAGCAGATCATTGAGAGCTATCGACTGCACGACACCGACACCGGTTCTGCCGAGGTTCAGGTGGCTCTGCTCACCAGTCGCATCAACCAGCTCTCTCAGCACCTTCAGAGAAACCCGAAGGATTTCAACTCCCGCCGCGGCCTGCTGATGATGATCGGTCGTCGCAAGCGTTTGCTCAACTACATCGCCAAGCATTCTCCTGACCGCTTCCGGGAGCTGACCGAACGGCTGAACATCCGGGTGAAAAAGTAGGCAGCCCATCCAAAACGCTATCGGAGATCTGTCTTCGTGGGCAAATCCAGCCGCCAGTCCAAAACCTTTCGCCGTCGCTCCCCCTCCGCCTCTGTTGAGGTGGAGAAGAAGCCGGCCAAGAAGGAGCCTGTTGCCGTGATTCCCCCTGAGGTCAGCCGGCGGATGGTGCGGCGGATTCTGGTGTTTTCTGGGATCCCTTCTGGGCTGGGCCTGAGCAGCTTTTTTGTGAATTACTATCTCTTGACCAACCATGTGGTCGCTCTGCCCCCTTACTTCACCTTGGCGGAGTCGCTAACTTTGTTTGGCCTTGGTTTTTTGGGCATCAGCTACGGTGTGTTCTCGGCTTCCTGGGATCCCGAGCCGGGATCCCTGCTGGGAATTGGAGAATTCCGGCGCAATTTGGGCAACGTCATCCAACAGTGGCGGGAATCTGCTGCCCGATCTTCTGAATCTTCTGACTCTAGGGAAGCCTAACTGCTCTCCCGTCGCCTTTTCCAGGCCGGTTGCTGCCTACAATCAAGAGGGATCCAAGTCCATTCTGGCGGCAGCGGCTACCCCCAGTTCTCCAGCATGAAAATAGCCTACTTCGACTGTGCGGCGGGCATTGCCGGCGATATGTGTCTAGGAGCCCTGCTGGATTGCGGGGTACCTTTGGAGTACCTCAACCGTCAGCTCCAGGCGTTGGGCATCGAGGGGGAATATAGCCTGCAGGTGAGCCGGGTGCAGCGGTGTGGGCAGCCTGCTCTGCAAGCTGTGGTGGAGGTGCTGGGATCCCAGAGTGGGGGATCCCTTGCTCGGCATTGGGCAGAGATTCAGGCTTTGATCGCGGGATCCCAGCTTTCCCCAGCCATTAAGGCCCGCAGCTTGGCGGTGTTTGAAAAGTTGGCGCAGGCGGAAGCAAAAGTCCATCAGATGCCTGTGGAAAAAGTGCACTTTCACGAAGTGGGGGCAGTGGATGCTTTGGTGGATATTGTCGGCACTTGCATTGGCCTGGATTGGCTGCAGGTGGAGCGGGTGTTGTCATCCCCCCATCCTATTGGGGGCGGCTGGGTGAGCACAGAGCATGGCAAATTGGCCGTGCCGGTGCCGGCGGTGATCGAGTTGTGGGAAATGGGCCGCGTGCCGGTGTTCAGCAACGGGGTGGAAGCCGAGCTGGTGACCCCCACAGGAGCAGCCTTGGCCGTGGCGTTGGCGGAAGAGTTTGGCCCCTGTCCGCCGATGCGGGTGGAAAAAGTGGGGCGTGGGGCCGGTGCCCAAGAGCTGCCCATTCCCAACGTGTTTCGTCTCTGGATTGGGGAAGCCAATGGGGGAGAGCTAACGGAAACGGTATCGGTGTTGCAAACCCAAATCGACGATCTCAACCCCCAAGTGATTGCCTACACCTGCGAGCAGTTGTTGGCCCTGGGGGCCTGGGACGTGTTTACCCAGCCGATCACCATGAAACAGGGGCGGCCGGGGACCCTGCTTACCGTCATCTGTCCGCCGGATCGGGTGCCGGAGTGTCAAGATCTCATCTTCCGGGAGACCACCACCCTGGGCATTCGCCACTTCCAACAGCAGCGCACCCTACTGGAGCGGGTTATCGAGCGGGTGGAAACCCCTTACGGCTTGGTCGACATCAAAGTGGCCCGCCACCATGGCCGCATCGTCAACGCTCAGCCGGAGTTTCGCGACTGTGTGGCCCGCGCCCAGGAGTTTCACGTGCCGGTTCAGACGGTGTGGCTGGCGGCCCAATCGGCTTGGCAAAACCGGTTGCAAGGTTGAAGAGACACCGAACCTGTTCCACCCCCAATGGAATTTGCTCCTATTGAACACAGATTGGCAGCCGTGGCCTGCTAGCCTGAGAGATGTCGATCTTGCTCTCTCCGCCGACCACAACAATGGAATCCCAAGCCTCTCAATTTAACTTTGACCGCAAACTGTGGGATCGGTTTATCACCGTGGCCCAGCCCTACTTTTACCCCAGAGTGCGCTATGGGGGCTGGATCTTTTTGGGCTTGCTGGCAGCGGCCATGGTGTTTGTGGTTGCCCTGATGTTCTTTGTGGAGATTGGGGTAACTTTGGTCGGTCAAGCCCTGTTCCCGGAGTTTTTCACCAATGTGGCAGCCGGATTGGTGGCCCAAACGGAGAGAAACTTGTCCTCGCCGGTGCTGTGGGTAGCCTCGGTCAGCTTGGCTTTGAGCAGCCTTTGTTTTGGGGCAGTGTGGCGGCAGCTTCGCCAGCGCTGGTTGCAGTGGGTGCTGCTCACCTTTTTGCTGTTTCTGTCGCTGACGGTCAACCGGCTGAACGTGATGATCAGCTTTATCTTTCGGTTTATCGACACAGCTCTGCAGCAAAAAGAAGAGCCCACTTTCTGGCAATTTTTGATTATTTATGGAGTGCTGATTATCTCAGCTATTCCCATTTTGGTGATCTACCGCTACACTCGCCTCAAGCTAGGGCTGTTTTGGCGAGAATGGCTGACCGATCATTTTCTGGATCGCTACTTCGATCAGCGGGCTTACTACGAGCTGGATTCCAACGCCGCCAACACCGAAATCGACAACCCCGACCAGCGCATTTCCGAGGATGTTCGCTCCTTTACCGGCACCACCCTCTCCTTCCTGTTGGACATTCTCGACTCGATTCTCACCCTCTATGCCTTCACCGGCATTCTCTACGGCATTTCTCGTCCGTTGGCGTTGGGGCTGGTGGTCTATGCCACCATTGGTACCGCCATTGCCATTTTGGCCGGTCGCAAGCTGATTAAAATTAACTTCGATCAACTGCGCTATGAAGCCGATTTCCGCTACAGCTTGGTGCATGTGCGCGACAACGCCGAGTCCATCGCCTTTTACCAGGGAGAGGATCAAGAACTCAGGCAGATTTTGCATCGCTTTGGTGCGGCCTTGCGCAATTTTAACTTGCTGATCATCTGGCAGGCCATCATCGATATTTTCCAATACGCCTACAACTATTTCACCCGCATTGTGCCCTATGTCATCGTGGCTCCCCTTTATTTCAGCGGCGTGCGAGATTTCGGCACCATTACCCAAGCCACCATTGCCTTCAGCCAGGTGTTGAGCGCCCTCTCCATTGTGGCCAACCAGATTCAAAGCATTTCCAGTTTTGCCGCTGGGATCAACCGCTTAGGCTCCTTTCACGAGTCTCTGGAAGATCCGGCGCTGCGCCACACCGGCGCTCGGGAAAGCAACATTCAAACTCGCATTGCCCAGCAATTGGCGCTAAACCACGTCACTTTGCTCACCCCCAATTCAGAACGAACCCTGGTTCGGGATCTCTCCTTCGCCTTGGAAGCCGACCAACGGCTGCTGATTGTCGGTGTTAGCGGCAGCGGCAAAAGCTCTCTGCTGCGGGCCATTGCCGGCCTATGGACCAACGGCCAGGGATCCATCGCCCGCCCAGATACTCAGGAGATGCTCTTTTTGCCCCAGAAACCCTATATGCTGCTGGGATCCCTGCGGGATCAACTGCTCTATCCCAAACGCCGCCGAGACCTCACCGATGAAGGTCTCATCCGAGTCTTGGCCCAGGTGAACTTGGGGGACTTGCCGGAGAGGGTGGGCGGCTTTGATGTGGAGAAAGACTGGGCCAGCACTCTCTCCCTAGGGGAACAGCAGCGTCTTGCCTTTGCCCGCATTTTGATCACCCAGCCCCGCTACGCCATCTTGGACGAGGCCACCAGCGCCCTGGATGTGGCCAACGAAAAACTGCTCTACCTGCAGCTGCAACACCTGAACACCACCTACATCAGCGTCGGCCATCGTCCCACCCTCTTGGCCTACCACGACCTGGTTTTGGAGCTGCAGGGGAATTGTGCCTGGCAACTGTGGTCGGTGCAGGAGTATGGTGCCCGCCTAGCCCTGGCCAGCTAGCAGCGCCGACATCTCCAGCTGACTCAAATAACAAGTTTTGCGGGTTTGGGACAAAACCCGGATAGGAGGCTGACTTTTCCAACTGGACGCCGCCCAAGGGAGGTGATAGCCTGTTATTCACAAGTATTCCGACCGGTTTACCGGAGATCACCAATGCCCCCCATGATCCCATCCGAGGCCAAGCGCTCCAAGGTGGAGCAGATCAAGGCAGACAGCCACTTTCTACGGGATCCCCTTCAGCAGGAGCTGGCCCAAGACACCACCCACTTCAGCGAAGCAGCGGTGCAGGTGCTGAAGTTTCACGGGGCTTACCAGCAGGACGACCGGGATCGGCGGCAGCAGCGAAAGCAGGAGGGGCTGGAGCGGGCCTATTCAATGATGTTGCGCACCCGCATCCCAGGGGGACACGTGCCCCCCCAGCTTTACTTGACCCTGGATCGGCTGGCCGATGAGTACGGCAATGGCACCCTGCGAGCCACAACGCGGCAAACCTTTCAGTTGCATGGGATCCTCAAGAAAAACCTCAAGGCCACCATAGCCAGCATTCTCAAACAGATGGGATCCACCCTGGCCGCCTGCGGCGATGTCAACCGCAACGTGATGGCACCGGTTGCCCCCTACAAAAATCGCCCTGCCTATCGCTATGCCCAAGAGTATGCCCGCAAGCTGGCGGATCTGTTGGCTCCGAAGACCTCTGCCTACTACGAGATCTGGGTGGATGGGGAGCCGGTTCCCATCCCACCGGTGGATGAGGAAGTGCGGGAAGCAGAGCAGTTTGTGGGCAACGGGGTGCGCCTGGAGGGGCCAGAACCTCTGTATGGCCCCGTCTATTTGCCCCGCAAGTTTAAAACCGCCATCGCCGTAGCCGGGGAAAACACGGTAGATGTGTACTCCCAGGACTTGGGCTTGATTGTGCTCACCGACCGCAAGGGCAACCTCAAGGGCTTCAACATCGTGGTAGGTGGCGGGATGGGACGCACTCACGGCAAGGAAGAAACCCAGCCCTTGCTGGCCCAAAAGCTCTGCTTTGCCCCGCCGGAATCGGTGTATCGGGTTTGCCAGGCCGTTTTGGCGGTGCAGCGGGACTACGGCAACCGGCACGATCGCAAGCAGGCGCGGCTGAAGTATCTGGTGAGAGACTGGGGGATCCGCAAGTTTCGCCGTGTGGTCGAGCAGTACCTGGGGGAGAAGTTATTGCCCTTCCGGCGCATGCCCAAGTTTGTCCCCAACAGCGACGACTACCTAGGCTGGCACGAGCAGGGGGATGGCCGTTGGTTTTTGGGCATCTCCATTGAAAATGGCCGCATCCAGGACACCCCAGAGCGACAGCTCAAGACGGCACTGCGCCGGATTGTGGAAGCCTTTTCTCTGCACGTGCGGCTGACCCCCACTCAGGATTTACTTTTCATCGACATTGCGGAGCAGCAGCGGGATGCCATCAACCAGATCCTCAAATCCCACGGGGTGCTTTCCAAGGAAGAGATCCCCCAACTGGTGCGGCTGTCGATGGCCTGCCCTGCCCTGCCCACCTGTGGGTTGGCGATTACCGAGTCGGAGCGGGCTTTGCCAGGGCTGGTGCGCCAGTTGGATCAGCTGTTGCAGGAGCTGGATCTGCAAGATTCGCCCTTCTTGGTACGCATGACCGGCTGCCCCAACGGCTGTGCCCGACCCTACCTGGCGGAACTGGGATTGGTGGGATCCGCCCCCGATGGCTACTACCAGATTTGGCTGGGAGCCAGCCCGCAGGGTGATCGCCTGGCGCAAGTGTTTCAGGATCGGGTACACATCAGCCAGATCGTGCCGCTGATGAGAGTTCTCCTGCAGGTCTACAAGCAGGAGCGCCGTCCTGGCGAGAGCTTTGGAGATTACTGCCATCGGGTGGGGATCCCCTATTTGCAGGCCCAAGTTCAGCAAAGGGATGGCGTTTTTGCCTGAAGGGATCCCTCAAAAACGAGACCAAGCCTGTAGCCATTCCCGGAGCGCTTCCAGCCATCCAATCGGTTCGGGCTTGGCTGCTTCTGGAGCTTGCTCCTCGCCAGCCGGCAAGCTAACTTGGTCAGGGTGCACCCTGTAAACTCGGATGGGTTTGGCGTTGGGAAAAGGTTTCACCGAAAGAGGCTCCACCTGCAGGAGTTGCCCTTCCACGGCTCGATACACGGCTGCCGAGATGAGCAACCGAAAGCTCTGTTCCTCAGACTGTTCCCCCCCTTGCGAAACATCCTCAACCGACTCCAGCCAGGTGGCAAACTGAACCGACTTCCCGAAGGCGGACAACCGCTGCGGATCTTGGGGATCGAGGGGCAGCAAAAGGACTGGGCCGTAGTGGATCCCGATGGCAAGCTTGACCTGCGGGTAGGAGAGTTGCCGCAAACACCTGTTCAACTCCACCACCGACTGCCCAAGCGCCAACCCCACCTGCAGTGCCTGCTGTACGGCCAGCTCGGGTTGTTTTAAGCCAAACAAGGCCAAACTTCTCAGCCCACTCTGGTTGGCCAGTACTCCCCCATATTGCTGCACCAAGGCCCCCATTTGGGCGAAGTAGCGACCCAAGGTGTAGACAACATCGTAGGGAAAGTTCTCCTCGTCGAAGTTGGCCGTCCCCCGCAGGGAAGCGCTGAGAATGGCGGCGGTGACTTGGCTGCCGACCGAATGGGCCTGCAATTGATGTTGAGCTACTTCCACATCTGCTTTATCGATCACCAGCCGTTGCAGGGTGACATCTCCAGTGATGCGGGTTTGACAGGCCAGACGAATATGTACAGGAAGGTCTAGCCGTTGAGCTAACTTCTTCTCGGCAGGAGTCATGCTGCGGCAGTTTTGGCTGCCTTCCAAAATCAGGATGCGACAGGTGGAGCAGGCGGCATTGCCCCCACAGGCATGGACATGGCGCACCCCCGCCTTGAGCAGATTTTCCAGAACCGTGAGCAGGGGATTGGCTTCCAAGGTGAGGTTGTCGGGGTAACAGGTGATCCGCATGGTTAAGAGGGAGTGAGGGGTGGCAAAAACGTTCAGCAATACCTAAACTCGGTACGGCATTGCCCTCCCCTTGGATGCTGTTTTCAAAAGTTTTGGGTATTGGGTAACCTCACCCCGCAGCCTGCCCCGGCGCCGATGATAGAGTACAGAGGAGTCTTCTGCGCGAGCCCTTTATGCCTCAGTCCAAACCCCAAGAATCCCCAGCCCGCAAGCTCCTCAACATTTTGCTGCTGGTGGTGGGCACGGTAACTTTCTTGGGCTTCTCCTTTGGCCCGCTATTCCAGGCCCTCGGGCCTTCCAAATCTCCAGAGGCCAGCCTGGTAACCGAGCAACTGCGGGCCCAGGCAGACGGCTATCGCGTCGTGCTGGAGCGGGAGCCGGATAACCCCATTGCCCTGCGGGGGTTGATCGACACCCAACTGCAATTGAACGAGCCGCAAGGGGCCATTGAGCCGCTGAAGAAGCTGGTGGAACTGGAGCCCGAAAATCGGCAACTGAGAGCCTTTTTGGCCGAAATCCAGCAGGATACGGGGGATTTTGAAGGGGCATTAGAACAGCTCCAGATCCTTTACGAGGGGGATCCCAAAGATGGCCAGGTGCTGCAGCAGTTGGTGGATGTGCAGCTAACCCTGGGCCGCACCTCTGAGGCCATTGCCCTGCTGGAGAAGCATCTTGAAGAAGTGCCGGAAGATAATGATGTACGTTTGCGCTTGGCCTTTGTCTACGCCCGCAACAACCAGACCGAAAAAGCCATAGCCCTCTACGACGAGTTAATCGCGGCGGATCCCAGTGATTTCACCCCCGTGTTGGGCAAAGCCATAGCCCTCAGCTCCGCCACCGATGAAAACCTACGGGCAAAAGCGCCTGAGCTGTTTGAGCAAGCAGCCCGGCTGGCCCCGCCCCAAGTTCGGGAGCAAATCCAGCAGCAAGCAGAGATTTATGCTCAGGTGAACCGGCCCCAGACGGTCGAGAGGCAAAACGATAACCCCACTCCCTGAGCGGGTTTTCAACCTCTGGGCTAATCCCGGGGTTGGTAGGATCCTGTTGGTACCATGGCAGTTCTGAGTCGACCCAATAGAAAGAGCTACGGAAAAGACTCAAGTGCCTTTTCTACAGAGGGGTAGATCTCGTAAATGGCATCCAAGCCGGTGATGGAGAAGAGCAGCTTGACCTGCTCCTGCAGGCTGCAGAACTTGAGTTGATAGCCCGAAGCGCGGCAATGGCGATGCGCCCAAACCAGAACCGACAACCCCATGCTGTCGATCAGGCTAACCTGACTAAGATCCAACAAGAAATGTCCCGGTTTCTCGGTGAGAATTTGGCTTAGCTCTTTCCGTACCTCGCGGGCAATCGCGGCGTTGAGCCTTTCACTGTGCAATTTCACAACCGTAACAGGGGATCCCTTGTGGCTGAGCTGGATGAAGACATCCATGAAAAGCCCGTCAGGTTTGAGGGGGGATGGGCACAGGCACGATGCAACCAAACTGATTTTGAGTTGCTAAATCACCATGAGTATGAGTTTGTCCTCCCTGGGCTTCTCTTGCAAGCATTCTTGGACACTTTTCCCTTACAGGTTAGAACTGGCATGAACGGGATCCCTGCCTGGGCTGGAGATGCTGCCGCCCTGAGTCTATTGGTTATGCAAGTGCCGATGCTGGCGGTGCTGCTGGCGCGGCTGCTGCCCTCTTTGCGGCGCCCTTCCCCTCTGCCTCCCGGTCAGCCTGGGATCCCTTTGCAGCCGGGCTTGGTCAGCGTGTTGTTGCCCACCCTCAACGAAGCCGAGCGCATCGATCCCTGCCTGGAAGGATTGCACCAACAGAGCTCCGTCCTGCGGGAGGTGCTGGTGGTGGACAGCCGCTCTCAAGATGGCACCCCCGAAAAAGTGCTGCAGATGGCCAAGCGGGATCCCCGCTTTCGCCTGCTGACCGACGATCCCCTCCCCGGCGGATGGGTGGGCCGCCCCTGGGCTTTGCACTACGGATTTCTCCAGTCGGATCCGGCCTCTGAGTGGATCCTGGGCATCGACGCCGATACCCGCCCCCAGCCAGGCTTGGTGGAGCGCCTGCTGGAAACCGCCCAGGCCCAAAGGCTCGACCTGATCACCCTGGCACCGCAGTTTATCCTGCAGCACTGGGGGGAAGGCTGGCTGCAGCCGGCTCTTTTGGTGACCCTGATCTACCGCTACGGGGCCGCCGGAGACACCGCCACCCTGCCGGAACGGACGATGGCCAATGGGCAATGTATGCTAGTGCGCCGGTCGGTGCTGGAAGCCATGAACGGCTACACGCTGGCGCGGGCCTCCTTCTGTGACGATGTCACCTTGGTGCGGCAGATTGCGGCAGCCGGCTTTAAAGTAGCTTTTTACGACGGTCGGCACCTGCTCAAGGTGCGCATGTACACTTCTTTTGGCGAAACTTGGCGAGAGTGGGGCCGATCCCTCGATTTGAAAGATGCCACCCCTGTGGCCCAGTTGTGGGGGGATATAGCTCTCCTCGTCCTCACCCAAGGGATCCCTGGGCCGGTGGTTGTAGGGCTGTTGGGCAAAGCCGGGATGGGGTTTCCCTTTTCCCTGACGGAGCAGGTGCTGCTGGGGCTTAACCTAGGCTTACTGATTCTGCGCTTAGGTGTACTGCTGGGCATTCGCGGCTCCTATCAGGATCCCCCTTGGACGTTCTGGATGTCGCCTCTGGCGGATCCCTTGGCCGTTCTGCGGATAATCCTATCTGCCCTCAGCCGGCCCCGCTCTTGGCGCGGGCGCACCTACTAGGAGAGCCCTCAATCGGCTATTGCCTCGGGATCCACGCCCAACTCCCGCAATTTCGCGGCTAGGCGCTGCTGTTCCAGACGGGCTTGTTCGAGAGCTGCCTCTGCCGCCTCGGCCCGCTGCCGCTCCTGCTCTACCTGTTCGATTCCCCATAGGAGCAAATTCCCATCGGCAGTCCACCACCGCAACCAGTTGGCTTTGGTCTCGGCTTTTTGTCCCCGCCACACCCCCAAAAACAAGCCAATCTCCGGGATCCAGTAGCGACGGTTTTCATCCGCCGATACAGGGGTATAGCGGCCATTCTCCAGGCGGTAGACATCCAGCTCACCGGTTTTGGGATGAAAGATTACATAGACAGGCACCTGCAAAATGCGCTCGTAGAAATACCATTTTCCATAGGGATAGTGGGGATTGATGGAGTACTCGCCGCCCTCGGTTTCGGAGATGAATTCCATCACAATCGCCGGGGGATCCCCTTCTAGGTGGGGGGTATAGCTGCGGCGGATCTCTCCTTCGGGAATCGGCTGTACTGCGGGCACATAAACCCAGTCGGGGGCTTTCACCACCACCTTGTCCCCGACAGTGCTGCAAAGGCCAAAGTTGGAGGCGATCAAAGCCTGGGCAGGGATCCTCTGAGCGAGTTCCAATGCCTCACGCAGAGCAGCAGCCAAAAGGGGCTGTAAGGTGCTTTCCGCAGGCTCATCCGGCAAGGGAAAGTCTTCCGGCAGTTTTTCCCATCGAATGGGAGGTAGGGGCGGGGTGAGCCGAACAGGAGAGAGGGTCATGGCTTAGGATACTCATGGTGATAAGGTACATGAATGCCTTTTGAATAACTCAAAGCACTTGCTGATATCAACCCCAGGCAATTCCACAAGGCTGTTGCAGGCTAGGACGGATTCAGCTAGAAATCGCAGGAGCCCCGCACTGTACCCGTAGGGTCAGTGCCGGGAGGAATGCGCTTTGA
>NZ_JANSIL010000016.1:0-4481 GCF_047462015.1 Synechococcus sp. R5-13
CAAACAGAATGCTATCGCTGCATAGTTGAACAGTGATGTTCAGCAGTGTTCAGCGTAAATGTATCAGAACTTGTCCGAACTATTCCCTCTGGAGAGCCATGAACTGGCAACACCTCTTCACTCGCGCTTTTTGGGCGGCGACCCTCGCCAGCTTGTGCCTGCCGGGAGCGGTTCTGGCCCAGGCTAACCTGCGGGAGCTCCCTCCGGACTTGGCGGAACAGCTCACCACAGAGCAAATTTTGCAAGCCTGCGCCAACAACCAAGCAGATACTTTGCCCAGCCCTTTCCCGGATGTGGTGCCAAGCGATTGGGCCTACAAGGCAGTGCTTACCCTCTACTACTGTGGAGCCTACCGAGGGGCCATTCCACCGGAGCAATTCCGGCGCTACTTGGAGCAACAACGGGGATCCCAAACTTAGGTGGGCCTGCACCTCAAGCCGGATACATCTCCTGGATGAGGTGGGCATAGCGCTCAGCCACCGGGTTGCGCTTGATCTTCAGGGTCTGGGTCATAAGGCCGTTTTCCACGCTCAGCGGCTCCGGCAAGAAGCGAAAGTCGCTGACCTGCTCGTCGGGCCGGTAGCCAGGGCGTTCTTGGATGCGGCGGCGCACCTCCTGCAAAATCAAGGTGCGGGTCTGGGGCTGGGCCAGCAGCTCGGCATCCTCAGCCGGGATCCCTTGCTCGGCAGCCCAGGCTTTGAGGGCATCGAGGTTGGGGTAGATGAGGGCAGCCAATTTTTTTTGGTCTTGCCCGACGATCACGATCTGACTGATGTAAGGAGACTGCAGACAAGCATCTTCCAGCGGCTGGGGCTCGATGTTCTCCCCATTGAGTAGGACAATGACATCCTTGGCTCTGCCGGTGATCACCAGTTGCCCGTCGGGGGTGAGCCAGCCCAGATCCCCGGTTTCAAACCAGCCGTCGGAGCTGAGCACCTTGGCGGTGGCTTCGGGGTTGTTGTAATAGCCCATCATCACCTGCGGGCCACGGGCCAGGATCAACCCCTTTTGGCCGGAGGGCAGGGGCTGTCGGGTTTCAGGATCCACAATGCGAAACTCCGTCCCCGGCAAAGGGAGGCCAGCCGTACCGCGCACATTGTTGTTTGGACGCCGCGCGCACAACACCGGCGAAGTTTCGGTGAGGCCGTAGCCATTCAAGATGGAAATGCCCACCACCTCGTAGAACAGATCCAAGTAGGCAGGCAGGGATCCACCGCCGCTGATGGCATGTTGAAAATTGGGGCCCAACGCCCGTCGTACCTTGCGGTAGATCAGCACATCGGCCAATCGGTGCAGGGGCCAGAGCAGCCAATGTTGCAGGCGAGCCTGCAGGCGCACCCAGGGGCTGACTCCGTAATGCAAAATCGACTGGTTGCGAGCTATCCGTCCAGAGAGCACATACCTCTCACTCACGGCCATCAGAGCGCGGATCAGCCGCTGCATCAGGGGGCTTTTCTCTTTGAATTGCCGTTGGATCCCTTCATAAACGGTTTCCCAAATCCGCGGCACTGCCACCAGAAAATGGGGGTGCTCCTGTTGGAAATCTTGTTTGATAAAGCGAGGGCTGGTATAGACCAGCATGCAGGCACGGCTGAGGAGAAAATACTCGCAAGCCCGCTCATAAGAGTGCCAAGTGGGCAGAATGGTCAACACCTTATTCCCCGGTTGTGGCTGTACGACCACGCCCAAGTTCTCCACCTGGTGCATCAGGTTGCCGTGGCTGAGCATCACCCCCTTGGGCCGACCGGAGGTGCCGGAGGTGTAGATGATGGTGGCCAGTTGGGATCGCTCCAGCTTTGGGGGTTGGTAGGTGTGTTCCCGACCCTTTTGCAGCCATTGGGAAAAGTTCAGCACCCCTGCTTCCTGCTCATCGGAAAGCAACAGCAGCCGTTCCAGGCCCAGCTCCTGCACATCCGGCCGGATCCGCCTCAGGGTCTTCAGATCCTGAGCAATCAGGGCCGTGCTACCGGAGTGGCGCAAGATGTAGCCCAGCTCACTGGGATCCGCCACAGCGCTGCGGGGCACATTCACAGCTCCCGTGAACATCGTGGCCAGATCGGCCATCAGCCAGCGGGGGGAGTTATCGGCAAAAATGGCCACCCGATCCCCCGGGCAAATGCCCAAAGCCTGCAGGCCAGCCGCCAGGGTTTGAATGCGGCGAAACAGCTCTCCATAAGACATCTCGAAAACTGGCTGCGCGTGGGGATCCCGTAGGGCAACCTGACCGGCAAACTCTTCCGCCAGCACTTGCCAAACGTTCAGCAGCGTCGTCTCAGGGGCAGTGGGAGTAGCAGAAGCGGCAGCAGTTGTCATAGATCTGTACCGTAAATTACGTTTACAGTCTATTAAACCCAGCCTCTCTCCCCAGGTGTCGCTAGGACAGTTCCCAGCCTGTCACCCCATTCACCATCTTCCCCTTGCGGGGAAAAGGTAGGGATCAACACTATAAAATCTTGCGCTGGCAGAACCAGGGTGGTGATTGCTCGCCCCGGCAGATTGCGCACAAAACTTTACAATTTTGATCAAACCGGATCCCATATCTCCCATGGGGATCCCGGCTGTAAGCTTTACCTGAGGCTCCAACGAAGTTCAAGAAAGCCCAGCAGAATCAAGGTAGGGGATCTTGGGGATCCCGTTTTTTCATCCTCCCATTCAGCAACAATCTCTTCATCAAGCGGTGAAGTCTTGCCGAAGGTGAGCCAGGATCGGGGTAGAGCTCTCCAGGCGCTTTTTCCCTCACCCCTGCCCCCCTTGCAACGCGAGAAATTGGGTTAACTCATCCTCTTCATGTCACGTGCAGCAAGCGTCTCCAGTCCTTCCTTCTCAGGGGGGAAGAGGGAGAGTGGAATCCATAGCCCCAAGCTCGACGGCCCAGCAGTTGCAGCGGAGAAAGATCTGAGCGGCTCATCGTTCCTGGAGGTTGTATGCCGGTGATCAACCCATTCTCATCCTTCCGGTGGAGACATTCTTCTCGCTCTCCAGCTGGGATCCCAGAAGTTGAACCTCAGCCCCCAGACGCTTCCGATCCTTTTGCTTCCCAACGGGAGCAGATGGTCAAGAAACAGCTCATCAAACGAGGGATCCGAGATCCACGGGTACTGGAAGCCATGGGAAAAGTGCCGCGTCACCTTTTTGTCCCCTCTGATCTGCGGGATCGGGCCTACAGGGATTGCCCTCTGCCCATCGGCTATGGCCAGACCATTTCTCAGCCCTATATTGTTGCTTTTATGACAGAAGCTGCTCGCCTCACGCCTGAATCGGTGGTGTTGGAAATCGGCACCGGCTCCGGCTATCAGGCGGCTGTTTTGGCAGAGCTGGCCCGGCAAGTGTATAGCCTGGAGCGTCTGTCCCCATTGGCTGCTCAAGCTCAACAAACCCTCGCTGCCCTGGGCTATCGCAACGTGGAAGTGCGTCAGGGGGATGGCTACCAAGGTTGGCCAGAGCATGCTCCCTACGATGCCATTCTGGTGACGGCAGCGCCCCCAACTGTGCCCATGGTGCTGCTGGATCAACTGGCGGTGGGGGGCACCTTGGTGGTGCCGGTGGGAGAAAGCCCTTCGGACTCCGGTGCCCAGGGATCCCAGTCCTTGCTGATCCTCTGCAAAACAGCCCAAGGATGGGTTCAAAAAGGGGCTTTTCCGGTGCAGTTTGTGCCCATGGTCTAGGGTTTTGCCCCCTCTACTCCTGCCAAAAGGTGGGCGCGAATTTGCAAAGCCAATTGGGGACGGTCGGTAATCAACCCTTGAACAACGGGATTTTGTCCTACTGAGCCGGCAAATGGCTGCAAGCACAACTTCATCACTTCAGGATCGTTCACCGTCCAAACGTACAGAGGGATCCTGGCCTGTTCAGCTTCAGCCAAGAACTGCAAGTTCACCCAACTGTAGTGGGGGGCCAGAAAATCCGCTCCCAACTCCCGGCAACGGGTAAGTAAAGATCCCTTGGCTTGCTCCTCAGCCTTTGCCTCGATCAACAGGCCAACCTTGGGTTGCGGGGACAAAAGCGTTTTAACCCGCTGCACCACCTGAGGCAAAAAAGAGGTGATCACAAATTCTTCGGGGGTCAAAATATCGCTAACGAGGGCAAGGACTTGTTCCTCATAGCCTGCTTCTTTGAGTTCGATATCGAAGGTGATCTTGCCCTTGATATGTGACAGGGTCTCTTCAAGAGTGGGAATCGTGGGTTTGCGGGCCCGAATCTCGGCCCAAGTTAATGCGGCCAAAGGCTGTCCATCCAAATCGGCATCGTGAACAACCAGTGGGATCCCATCTCGGCTACAGCGCACATCCAGCTCAATTTGGTCGGCCCCCACTTCAACAGCAGCAGCAAAAGCGGCCAACGTGTTTTCCTCGGCGTGGGTGTGCTCCCCACGGTGGGCGACAATCTGGGTGTAGGGGAGCATGTCAGCACCTGTAAACTACCCGACACCAACCGCTAGGCGGTACGGAGCGGGCTTTTAGTAGCCCTGCAGTTAGCAAGCC
>NZ_JANSIL010000017.1:0-22870 GCF_047462015.1 Synechococcus sp. R5-13
GGGCGTCGGCTACGGTCGGCGCTATCCTTCCCTGCCCTGAAGGACGGGGCTTGCCGCGCCTTTTGGTCAGTCGGTGTTTTCGTTGCTCACAAAGGCCGACCCATTGGCCTGGGGTTCGGGCGATTCCAGCGCGTATTTGAGCGCATGCCAGGCCAGGTTGGCGCATTTGATGCGCACTGGAAATTGGGCTACCCCTTTCATGGCGTTCAAAGCCCGTTGCTCCCGCGGGAACTCTTCGCCACCGCGCATCATGGCTTGGAAGCGCTCCACCAACTGCAGAGCTTCGGGGATGGTGCGCCCCCGCACCGCATCCGCCATGAGATCGGCAGAAGCCAGGGCAATGGCACAGCCTGCCCCCTCGAATTTGATATCGACAATCCGCTCCTGGCTGGGATCCAGTTGTAAGGTGAGGTCGATGGTGTCGCCACAGGAGGGGTTGTGGCCACGTTGGTGGCGGTGGACGGGATCCACTCTGCCGAAGTTGTGGGGCTTTTTGTACCGCTCCAGAATGACTTGCTGATAGAGTCCGCGCAGGTTATCTAGAGGCATTGTTGCTCCTGGTTGGTCGCTGCTCTGGCCGGTCGGCAAAAGTCGATCCGCTCATAGCCCATTGCCGCCGGGAATAGCCATAGTTCTCAGATATTCAGGATTTGGGAAGCGAGCCCGACCTGGCCCATCTGGTTTTGATCTTAACCCCGTTCTTGGTAGAGCTTGAGTCAGTAGAAAAACTCCTGCCAGCGCAGGGGCTTAAGTTTGCGCATGTACAGCCAATCAAAAAAGTTCTTCAGCACCGTGGCTGAATAGCCGCGCCAGACCAGCCTGCCTTTCTCGGCAACGGCAACGCGGTTCCCCACCGTTACACAAACAAAAACCGTGGCCTGCGGTCGGTAGGGGATCAGAGGTTGGCCGCGGATAAGCCGCAGTAGGTTTTGGGCTGCAATCGGCCCCTGGCGCACCGCGTACACGCCGATCTTGGGCAAGAGGCGGGATCCCCAAACAAAGTCAGCGCAGTCCCCCACCGCCAAGATGTGCTCTGAGCCTTGCACCCGCAGGTATTTGTCCACGAGCAGGGCTCCCGTCGGCCCTGTTGGCAAGCCGCAGGTGCTCAACCAGCTCGGCACCTGGAAGCCACCTGCCCACAGGCGGGTCTGAGCTATCAACTCGGTGCCATCCGAGAGCCACACGTGCTCCGGCCCAAAGGCTTTCACCTGACATCCGGCCCAGATTTCCACCCCCAAGCGGCGGATTTCTCTTTCCACAGCACGGCGGAAGTGTTCTGAGAAACCCTCCACCAGATGGGCCTGGCGATGGATCAAGATCAGCCGGGCTTGAGCCAAGGGGATCCCTGTTTCTGCGCTCATCTGCCGACAAAGATCGTAGAGTTCCCCCATCAGCTCTGTGCCGGTACAGCCTCCTCCCGCTACCACAAAGGTCAGCAGGCCCGGCGTCCGATCCCCCTGGGCTGCCCGTTGCCAGCACTGCCGGATCCAGGTTTGGGCGGCCACCAATTGTTCTGCCGGTCGAATGGTAAAGGCATGTTGGATCCCATCGATGGGGCGCAACTCCCGGCCCACATTCACCAACAGATAGTCGTAGGCAAGAGTTTGGATCCCGGCTTCACTCTCCAGGGTCAGGGTTCGAGCTTCGGGTTGGATGTGGGTGACTCGCCCCGGCAAAAACTGGGCGCCGTTGGCTTGAATATGCTCCAGCAAAGGGATCCGCACCAGCTCCAGAGAAAACCGACCACTCAGCAGCCGCGTGGACATGCCCGAATTGACACTGTAGGGATAGGGGTTGATGGCGATCACCCGTGCCTGCCCTTTGAGCGCCCGCAAGGCGTCGATGGCTCCATAGCCACATCCGGCCAAGATCACAGTGGGCAGGGATCCCCTCATGGCTGGAGCGGGAACCGCTGGGGATCCCCGGCTGCCCATTCCAGGATGGAACCGGAATAGCTTTTGGCCTGCCGGCCCAAATGGGTTAAAACCACCGTGACCCAAGCGGAGCGAACCCCAGCTGTGCAGTAGGCAATGATCTCGGCTTCCGGAGGGATCCCGGCTTTTTGCAGGCGGGCGTGAATTTCATCGGGCGGCAATAGGGATCCCGCCGCATCCATCAGCTCCTTGTAGTAGAGATGCACAGCGCCGGGGATGTGTCCACCGCGCGCCTCACCATAGGGGGTGGCTCCCTTGTATTCTTGGGCTTCGCGACTGTCGAGGATGGCCACACGGTCGGAGCCAAGGCTGGCCCGCAGAGTGTCCCGGTCGATCTCCCACCGGTCGGTTCGCCGCACTACAAAGTCGCCCCGTTGCGGTTCGTCGGCGCTTTGTCGGGTTGTGGTCAGCACTCCCTCATTCACCAGGGCCGGATAGCCCCCGTCCACCATGACTGCCTGGGGATGACCCAAGCTGCGCAACATCCAAACGATCCAGCCATCTTCTCCCCAGCCCTGTAGCGGATCGGCAGCAACTACCACCGGACGCCCCTGAAACACGCCAAGGCCCTGCAGCTTTTCGGTGAGAAGGGCATCATCTGCCAACAGCTTGCCGCTGTTGGCAGCCTCTGGTTGAGTAAACTCCGTCCAGTTCACCGGAATTGAACCCTTCAGGATCCCGTCGGCTTGCAATTCCGCACTGCGTGCATCCAGAAGCGTTGCCCCTTGTTGGATGAGCTGGATGGCGGTTGCAGGGCTGACCACCCAACCTGGCGTTGGTGTCATGGGTTGAGAGAACCTTAACTGGAAGATCCTATCCCACCTTACGGGACGAGTAGGCCGGTATGGGCCTCTTCCATCTGTTTGGAGAGAAGCCGTTGCAGGCTCACTCTGGCTTCGGAGAAGTTGGGAGCGATTTCCAAAGCCGAGCGAAAGTGTTCAATGGCCTGCTCCAGCTTGCCTTGGCGGGCAAGGATGGATCCCAGACGATAGTGAGCTGCTCCATAGCTGCCATTGCTGCGAATGGCCCGTCGATAGCTGGCCTCCGCCGAGGTTAGATCCCCCTTGATGCGCGCCACTTCGCCCAGGCCAAAGTGAGCTTCCGGCAACTCTGAATCTCCTTCGAGGGCCTGTTCAAACTGCTGCATAGCCTGCTGCAACTGTTGGGGCTGGATGAACTTGCGCCCAGAGGCATCCCGTTGTTTGGGCCCCAAGTAGGCTAGGCCAATGGCGGCCGTCGCTGCGTGCAGATCGGGGGCCAGCTCCAAAGCCCGCCGGTAGTTCTTGATGGCTTCGCTGTATTGCTCTTGGCCTGCCAACACCAGACCCAAACCGTAGTAGGCGCGAGCCTGCTGTCTTTTGAACTGACCATTGAAGACCACCTGGCTGAACTCTTGGCTGGCTTGAGCCAGATGGCCTGCATGCACCATTGCCAAACCCAGATCCACCCGCACAGCGGCTGCCAACTCAGGAGCGAGATCCAGGTTGAGAGCAGTTCGGAAGGCTGCGATTGCCGCTTTTAGCTGTCCTTTGCGCATCAGCGCTTGTCCCATCACGGCGTGGCCCAGGCCCAGGCGATCATTCAACTCCAAAGCAGCCCAACAGGAATCGATGGCCTCGTCCCATTGCCCCAGCTTGAGGCGAATTTGAGCAATGCAGAGATGAGCCTCGCTGAAGTGGGGATCCAGCCCCAGGGCCTTTTGTTGCTGGGCCAACGCTTCTGCCCAGTTGCCCTTCTCTGCCCAGGCTTGGCCGAGCAGGCTGAAGATCTCGGCTTGAGCGGATCCCTGGGTGAGGGGCAGCGCTTCGGGCAAATGGATCAAGACTTCATCCGGCTGATGCTGGGCCAGCCACTGCCGCGCCAGGGCCTTCAGGGTTTCCACCAGGTGGGTGTTGATGCCGCTCCAGTTCGGGTTCAGGTGTTTGGCCTGTTGGTAGTGGCTCAATGCCTCCTGCAGTCGGTTGGTTTTCGCCAACAGATGGGCCAGCTCAACGTGGGCCTCGACATGATTCGGCTGTTGCCGCACGGCCTCCCGAAACCGCTCCACCGCCTCAGGCATTTGATTGGCCTGTAAAAAGGACAGCCCTTCTGTAAAGGGATCCTGGGATCCCTCCCGCTCAAAGGTGTTGATGGCACGCCGGCCTTGCCAACCCAGCCAGCCCCCCCCTGCAGCCAAGATCAACAGCGGGATCCCCAGCCCCAGCGATCTGGCTCGGGCAGGAACATCGGCTTGCCCAAAAGAGCGCACCACCAACCCAGCCCCCAGCAGGAGAGACAAAGCCAGAGCTCCCCCCAAGAAGGGCCTTAGAGCAGGCCTGTGCAACCATTGATCAAGTGTCGGAAAGTTGGCCAGAACGTCGATAGGAGAACTGGGGCGAGCAGTTGTAGGCAGAGGGGTCGGGATCCCGTCTTGGGAAGGGGCATGGCCAACCGAGGCCTGGCTTGGAGCCGCTTCTGGCCAGCGCTCTTTCTGAATTTTGGGAACCGGTGCCCCCAGAGTTTTAACTTTGCGAAAATCGGAGTTGTGGTCGGGATCCACAACAGGTTTTTGGGCCTCCAGCACCTTGATCTCAGAAATCTTGGTGCCCGGTAATACAATCTGCGTGGCATCGGCACTGCTTTCCCCAGAGGACAAGTAGAAGACTTTTTTCCACTGCGGCTGTGTTTCCCCCTGAAGCCGACCGTACACCACCAGTTGGCTAACTCCCTGCACAGGCAAGCCCCCCAATTGGCTGGCAACTCGATGCAACACCATAGAGCGGCTAAACATCCCCTGCCGTGGGAGATCCACCATGAGGTAAAGGACATCTTGCTTCAGGGCCGAACGGGTTGGCAGGGGGGCCAGGGCCTTCTGCAGAGCCTTGATCAGGGTTTCCACGCTGCGAGCAGCAGATGAGCCAGCCATAAAGTTAGAGTTCGCAAAGTTAAGTTAGAGAGTGAAAAAATGGTCTTGTAACAACTCCAATCCAAGAGGGATCCACTTCTCTCGGCAAAAACGAGTACCCCCTCGCCAGAAGTCCAGGCCTCTGACCTCATCTTGCTGCCTCATTGTGCTCAATCTGCCGGAGTCCGTCAATATACTGAAAGAGCCTGTTACAAACGGGGCTGCCGGCCCATTCTGGGACGGAAGAGGTGGGTGTGGTCAGGGCTGTAGAGCCGCGAGCGGGCAGATCTGGAGCTTGACAAGCCTTTCAAGGCAGGGCTGACGAGATAGAGCACTGTGCGTTCTAAGCCGGCTTGCCGGGTGAGGGCGGCCATCTCGGCCAGGGATCCCAGCCAGATCTGTTCGTCCGGCCAACCCAAGCGATAACAAACGGCAACCGGGGTATCGGCGGGGTAGTGAGCCAGCAGATCTGCCTGCGCTTGTTCTACGTGGCGGGCGCTCAGATATAGACACAAAGAGGCGCGGTGGGCTGCCAGACTGGCCAGGGCTTCTGCTTCCGGTACCTGGGTGCGACCGCTGGCGCGGGTGAGGATAATCGTCTGTACCAACTTGGGTATGGTCAACTCCACCTGCAAACGGGCGGCTGCCAATTGAAAGGCGCTTACTCCCGGCACGATCTCAAAAGGGATCCCTGCCTCCGCCAGCCGGATCAGCAGCTCGTGCAGAGCGCCGTAAAGGCAGGGATCCCCATCCTGCAGCCGTACCACCCGCCGCCCCGCCTTGACCCGTTCCACAATTTGCGGCAGCAGCGTTTCCAGCGTGAAGGAGCGGGTGTCAATGGCCTCAACCCCAGGGCGACAATGGGCCAGCACTCCCTCTGGCACCAAAGAACCTGTGTAGAACACTACATCGGCTTCCGCCAGCAGTCTTTGCCCCCGCAGGGTAATCAGCTCCGGATCCCCGGGGCCAGCCCCGACAATGTAGACAGGCCACGACGTCGGTTCGCGCATTTGCTTGCTTCCTACCCCTTCAAGGGCCTCTTTGAAGATCCCTTTTCCAAAGTCTTTTCAAACTGGATTCCAAGGGAACTTATCTGGAGGCTCAAGCATGCAAGATCACGACAGGCACTCGCATCCCATCTTAAGGTACGTTCGGAAAGACTATTATCCCTACGTTGTTTTACCCCAGCCGATTGCTCTCCTCTTGAGGGGGCCAGATCTCCCACCTTGCCCGCCGGAGCCTGAGCCGCCACAGATGCCTGCCCGTCCGCTGGAGCCTGAGCCGCCACAGATGCCGGAGCGCCCAACGGAACCTGAACTACCTCGAATGCCGGAACGCCCTGTTAGGCCAAATCTACCCGAGCTACCCCAGCCTTTGATGGGCAAGCTGCAATCGGCATGGGCAACTGGTGCTGGTGCATAGAGCAGTCTAGTGTCCGGTGCTATACCCCTGATATCGCAATGCAGGTATCTAGAGATGGAAAAAGATCACTCGTTTTACTCATTGACATTGAAATTGATGAGCCATGGTTTCTTGAAGGTAATCTGTGTAGGCCAGCCCATACTGTGAATGATCCTAAGCAAAGTAATCGTGATGCTTATCTAGCGGATAGAGGCTGGGTTGTAGTTCGGTTCTCAGGAAGGCAAGTTTATGAAGAAAGTGAAAAGTGCATTAATCTCATCTTTTGCTTGGTTTCAGGTGTCTTGGGTGCATTAGATTCTAAACAGCCAGACTTATCATTTTCATTTCCAACGGACCACAAGAGATGGGGTGATCAAAGTGCTCTTAGTGAACCTAGATTTCCTCCTTCCTACTTTTAATTCCCAAGGTTGAGACTGGCCCTACCGGGATTGAATTGAGCTAACGCGCTGGTCCGAGACGCTGCTGCAGGATTTGTGCGGCCAGCAACACATCCAGGGGGGTGGTTAGCTTCAGATTGGATTCCTCCCCTTCGACGATGTAGACTGGCCAACCCAGCTTCTCGAATAGGGCTGCATCATCGGTTACCTGCCAACCCCGGGCCAGAGCCTCCCGATGGGCTTGCCATAGCATCGACAGGCGAAACCCCTGCGGCGTTTGCGCTGCCCACAGCCGGCTGCGTTCTGGGGTTGACTGAATTTGGATCCCTTTTGGGCCTGCCTCAGCGACTTTAATCGTGTCCTTGACAGGGATCCCCGCGATGAGACCATCCACCTGCTGCAAAGCAGCACTACAGCGATCGAACAACTTAGGGGTAGCTAGGCAGCGGGCCCCATCGTGGATCAACACCCGCTCTACTGTTCCCAGGTTGTAGAGATACTCAACCCCCCTGTAAACCGACTCCTGCCGCGTCGCCCCCCCTTGTAAAAGCTGCACCGGCGTGGACAGATCCATTGCCGCCAGGATCTGCTCGATGGCTGGCCAATCGCCGGGTTGGGAGAGAATGCCAATCCACTCGATGGAGCTGGCCTGATCCGCAGCCTGCAACGTCCAAGCCAAAATTGGCTGACCCAAGAGCGGCAGCAACAGCTTATTGACCGCAGCTCCCATTCGCTTGCCGCTGCCAGCCGCCGGGATCAGAAGGTGCATGGGATCCAAAAGCGCATTCAACCGGATCCCAGTGTACTGCTCAACTCAACCTTCCAACTCTCCCGAAGCAGTGACAAAGTCAGGGTAGGCAATGTTGCCGTGCTCGCCAATATCCAAGCCGGCCAACTCTTCTTCTGCCGAGACGCGCAGACCGATGGTGCCCTTCAAAATCAAAAACAAAGCCAGACAACAGATAAAAGACCATCCTCCCAGGGCAATAACCCCCAGAATCTGTACCGGCAACACCGCCCAAGTCACCCCCGCTTCCGCATGGGCAAACCACGGGATCCCTGCAGCAATGACCCCCCAAGCGCCGCACACCCCATGTACCGACACCGCCCCCACCGGGTCATCCACCTTCAAGGTGCCCTCGATAAACAGCACCGACAACACCACCAACACCCCGGCCACCGAGCCGATAAGGATTGCCCCCAAAGGATGAACAGTGTTGCAAGGAGCAGTAATGCCCACCAGCCCCGCCAGTGTCCCATTGGCTGCAAACGTCATGTCCGGCTTGGTAAAAATGGCCCAGGAAGTACAGAGAGCGCCGATGGCTCCTGCCGCCCCGGCCAAATAGGTATTGAAAGCAATCCAGCCAATATCAGGAATCGCTGCCGTTGTAGAGCCGGCATTAAAGCCAACCCAGCCCAGCCACAGGATCAACGCCCCCAACATGCCCAAGGGTAAGCTATGCCCGGGAATAGCCCGCGGCTCCCCATTGGGACCATACTTGCCCAAGCGCGGACCCAACACCAAAGTTCCCGCAAAAGCTGCAGCCCCACCCACCAAGTGCACCACCCCCGACCCGGCAAAGTCAATGTAGCCCAGGTTTTCCAGCCAGCCGGCTGTACCACCGTTGTAGTCGGCAAACAGGCCATTCCAGGCCCAGCCCCCGGAAATCGGGTAGATCGCCCCAGAGATGACGATGGAGTAAATCAAATAAGCCAAAAAGCGGGTGCGTTCCGCCATTGCCCCGGAGACAATGGTGGCAGCGGTGGCGGCAAACACCAGTTGGAAACAGAAGAACGTGAAAGGCCAAGCATCGTTTTGACTGCCGGCTTCAGCTCCCTGTTGCCAGTTGAAAAAAAACCAGTTGGTGCCCAAAAAACCGGCCACATGGGATCCGAACATCAGCCCAAACCCCAAAAACCAAAAAGCGCAGGCCCCGAAGCAGAAGTCCATCAGGTTCTTCAGGACAATGTTGGTAGCATTTTTAGCCCGCGTGAAGCCCGCCTCCACCATGGCAAAGCCCGCCTGCATGAAAAACACCAGCGCCCCGGCCACCGTTGTCCAGACGATGTCGGCATGGTATTGCTGAGTTTTCAGTAAGGTTTGTAGCTCAGCCCAAGCCTCGGGTGGGAGAGCCTGTTCCAGAGCCGTGAGATCCGTCTGGGCCAGAGCAGGCGGGGCAACCAAACTTCCCAACCCCAGCAAAGCTCCAACCCCCAGCAGGACTTTCCCCCCTGTCCTCAAACCCAAAAGGATCCCCTGCCGAAGACGAGAGAAAACAGTCTCACCCATCTGACTTTTCATCTCGATTCCAAGTCCCACACCTCGATTTTGAGCTATTTCTCCCCTCCTACCCGTAACCACCTACACCAATGCCACCAAATACATCAGCAAGCCATAAAAGAGAGGGCCAGCCCTGACCCTCCCTTTTGATGCTCATTTGATGCTCAGTTCAGCAATGCTCCGATCCGGCAACCCCAGGTCAGACCGAGCACAACGGCTCAAGATTGCTCCGAATCGGTGGCAGCAGTAACGAAGTCGGGGTAGGCCACGTTGCCATGCTCGCCCACATCCAAACCGGCGATCTCTTCCTCGGCGCTGGTGCGCAGGCCGGTTACAGCCTTGAGGATATAGAACAGGATCAAGCAGGTAATAAAGGGCCAGAGAAAGTAGGCCAGAGCGCCCACCACTTGTACCCCAAATTGGGCCCAGGTGACCTCTTCAGCATAGTTGGCATTGGCAAAGAAGGGGATCCCTGCTGCCAACACCCCCCAGATACCACAGGTGCCGTGTACCGAAATCGCGCCCACCGGGTCATCAATTTTCAGCACCGTATCCAGGATCACCACCGAAATCACCACCAGAATCCCGGCCACCGAGCCGATGATCAGAGCACCCAAAGGATGGACGCTATCGCAAGGGGCAGTGATCCCCACCAAGCCGGCCAGGACACCGTTGGCGGCAAAGGTCATATCCGGCTTGCCAAAATGAACCCAAGAGGTGAACATCGCCCCAATTGCTCCAGCCGAAGCTGCCAGCAGCGTATTCATGGCAATCCAGCCAATATCGACAGAGGCTGCAGTGGTGGAACCGGCATTAAACCCGATCCAGCCCAAGGCGAGGATAAACACCCCCAACATCCCCAGCGGCAGGTTGTGGCCGGGAATAGCCCGCGGTTCTCCATTAGGGCCGTACTTGCCAATGCGAGGGCCAAGCGCGATCGCACCTGCCAAGGCCGCAGCGCCCCCTACCAAATGCACCACCCCCGACCCGGCGTAGTCGATGTAGCCCAGATTTTCCAGCCAGCCGGCTGTGCCGCCGTTGTAGTCGCCGAACAGCCCGTTCCAGGCCCAACCCCCAGAGATGGGGTAGATTAGCCCAGAAATAACGATGGAGTAGATCAAGTAGGCCAAGAACTTGGTGCGCTCTGCCATGGCTCCGGAAACAATGGTGGCGGCAGTGGCGGCAAACACCATCTGGAAGACAAAGAAAGTAAAGGGCCAGCCATCTGCCTCGTAAGCCTGCTGCCAGCCAAAAGCAAACCAGTCAGTGCCGAAGAAGCCAGCACTTTTGCCGAACATGAGGCCAAACCCGATGAACCAGAAGGCGCAACAGCCCATGCAGAAGTCCATCAAGTTCTTCATCATGATGTTGGCGGCGTTCTTGGCGCGGGTAAAGCCCGTCTCTACCATGGCGAACCCCGCCTGCATGAAGAACACCAAGGCTGCTGCCACGATCGTCCAAACAACGTCAGCGTGTTTCTGAACTTCCTCGGCCTCTTGAGCAAAGGCAGTTCCCTGGCCGAATAGAAAAACCAGCGCAGCCATTAGAGCGGCAGTCAGACTCCACTTGGCCGGTCGCCAAAGCCACTGGGGCACCTGGCTCTTGAGCTTTTGGATCATTGTCGTACTCATGCTTTTCGACTCACCTAAAGTGACAGTACTTCTCGCAACACATTACCCGAAAAGTAGGGCAAGAACACCTCATCAGATATACAGCAAAAGAGACATGAAGCAAACTCACACGAGGCTCAGGCCGGGCAACCCAAACCCTGAACGTGATCCCTTCTCATAGGGCATCTTGGTTGAGTTCGCCAGTGCGGATGCGGATGGTTTTTTCGACGGGGCTGATGAAAATCTTGCCGTCCCCAATTTCGCCGGTGCGAGCCGCTGCAATCAGCTTCTCCACCACCGTATCCACCAGGTCATCTTCGACCACGATCTCCACTTTCAGCTTTTGTAGGAACTCTACCGTGTACTCGGATCCCCGGTAACGCTCGGTTTGTCCCTTTTGGCGACCAAAGCCCCGCACTTCACTTACAGTCATGCCGACAATTCCGGCATTGACCAAAGCAATTTTGACCTCATCCAACTTGAATGGCCGGATTACGGCCTCGATTTTTTTCATTTGCCTCCTGCACCCCGGACAATTCCGCTAATTTCTAACACTACTGACACCTGCAAATTGTAAAAACAGATACATTTTTATCTCCTACTGAAGATGCTTACCACTCTGGGTTGGCTCCCGTCAAGACTGGAAGGCCAAGCTTAAGCTACCTTAACGGGAGGAAGCCTCCGATGGGGTCTCACCAACATCCACGGGCGGCTGAGGGCTAAGAGAGGCCAAGCTGGCTGTAATGAGCGCTACCGCAAGCCACCACAGCATTTGTACCTGTGGACGATACCAGATGGTATCCACCAAGCCGTGGACCATCATGCCGGTGCAAGCGGCCAAGCCCGCTGCCACCCACAGACCCTGGGGATCCCGCAAGTTGAGCAAA
The DNA here is from genome assembly GCF_047462015.1 of Synechococcus sp. R5-13. Classification (NCBI taxonomy): domain Bacteria; kingdom Bacillati; phylum Cyanobacteriota; class Cyanophyceae; order Synechococcales; family Synechococcaceae; genus Synechococcus; species Synechococcus sp. R5-13. Next base: position 11,396 of record NZ_JANSIL010000017.1, read on the forward strand.
GTTTTCCAGCATCTCCAGCCGTGATCCCAGAGCACCAAGAGAAACCAGGCGAAAGTTAAAGATCCGATGAAGCCAGTCTCTACGGTGAGCTGCAGCGGCACCGAATAGGCTCCAAGGGCGCTGAAGTTGCCTCGTTGGTAGAGGGGATAGACGCGGTTAAAGGCAACATTACCGGGGCCGATCCCCAAGATGGGAAAGTCGCGGATCATCTCCAGCACCGCCGCCCAGACATTGAGGCGAAAGTTGTTGCTGGTATCCAACCGCCCCCAAAAAAGGCTCTGCACCCGCAGCCGCAGGGAGCGTACCGTCAGGATCCCGAGCAACAGAGCAGCCCCCCCTCCGCCCAACAGGGCCGGCAAGGCCCAACGCCGCCAGCGGGCTGGCAAATCGACAGAATGCCACTGTGCCAACAGCACGGCCATCAGGGTGAGCATGGCCAGCCCCCCAATCCAGGCGCCACGACTGTAGGTGAGCAACAGGCAAATCAGGTTCACCGCCGTCGTAAACCCGGCCAGGAGTTTCGCCCCCCAACTGGGCCAAATCCAAGTGGCGGCCAGCCCCAGGGGAATGACCGGGATCAAGTAGCCCCCATACAGATTTGGATTGCGCAGATAGCTGTACACCCGCGTCAGACCCGCCAAGCCCGACTCCGGATCCACCCAGGTGGCCAGTTCCGCTGCCCCATATAAGTATTGCCGCAGGCCATGGATCCCCATCACCAAGCTGACCAAAAGCAGGGATCCAACGATCCCATCTCGGAATTGGGGTTTGCGCAGCAGACGATGCAACAACAGATAACCAGCCAGGTAGAGAGTCAACTTCAGCCAGCCATCCCGTGCTGCGTAGGCAACCGGAGAGAGAATCGTTGCCAAGGTGGCAATTCCCCAGAAAAGGACCAGGGGCAGATGCAGCGGCAGCCCAATCGGCGTTTCCACCAAAGTGCACAGGCCCACCAGAGCGGCCATAGCCAGCAAAATCAGGCCCAGGATGCCGGTGGAGCTTTGCGCAGAGAAAATCCAGTAGAGCAGCACTAGCCCCAGGCCGATGCGGTCGGAAGTCTGCACCAATACGCTGCTTTTCCCCCAACTCTGCAGGGATCCCAATAGACGACCCAAAAGGCTTCCCTGCCACCAAGCCTTGATGGGAAAATCGCGCAGCAGAAAACCGTGCCACCGTTGCGTTGCTCGTTCCATAACCCTCCGGAGCCTGTTGGGCACAAGTTCATACGCCCCAAGTCACCTTCCGATTGCGTCGGTGGGACGAAGTTCTAGCTTATATCCACAGAGGCAAGGAGACAACGAAGAAGAGCGCAACCTCTTATCGCGCCAGCCGGACAAAGTACCCCTCAACAAAAACAAAGAACCGGCTGACTCACAAGACTCTACAAGACAAAAGGCATCGAAGAGTTATCAAAGTTGGGTTTTCAATCTTAAGAACAAGTCTCTGTAAAAAGCAAAGAAGAACAGCAGGAAAAACTACAAAAAGCTCTATCTCAATCTTCAATCAAATGTTGGATTGCCGCAATCGAAGATCTCCTGACCTACCACAGACCGATTCTCAAAAGATTCTTCAGGCAACACAGGCTAACACTTGACCTTGAGATCCTCTTTCACCTTCGGCATTAGGAGAAGGGATTTGATCGCCTAAGCGGGATCCAGACCAACCTTCCTTGGCTCTAACTGCGTTCTGGGAATTGGAGTTGGAATAGTGAATCTGAATACGAGTAGGACGGCCCAGATCCAGGGCGGATCCCATGCAACGGGCTAAGATTTGCACCTTAAACTCAAACTCGCCAATGCCATCCATAATCTTTAACCCTGCAGTCTCTGCTCCTAATTCAACTGTAGGAGAAGGTCTACGAAATCTCTTCAGTGGGAATACAGAACTTTTTGGGCTGCGGAGACTTCTGGATTATGAAAGTTATGTAAAGATGCCTTTGTTTTCGCCAGACAGGGCGAGTACTTGACCTATTCTTAAACAACTTGAGTCAAGCTGGGCTCGGTATCTTCACTTGGACTGACTCCCTCCACCAAGTTGAGCAGGGATCCCGGCCAAACCGCTTAGACAAGGGGAACTGACCTACGCAAAATGGAGGAAGTAGGGGAAAAGCATCTCGTAAATCACTCGGTCGAAGCGTGCCCGTTTACCTGTACTGGGGGGATGATACCTATCGCCTGATGCAGGCGGTACAGCAGTTGCGGGATCAAGTGCTGGATCCCCACTGGGCTGCTTTTAACTACGATCGCCTGCCGCCGGAATCCACGATTGCCGGGCTCAACCAAGCCATGACCCCGCCGCTGGGATCCAACGCCCGCTTGGTTTGGCTGGAAGAGACAACACTCACCCAACATTGCCCGGAAGATCTGTGGGAAGAAGTGGAGCGCACACTGGCCCAGTTACCCCCTACCACCCATCTGCTCTTGACCACCAGCAATAAACCCGATGGGCGCCTGAAATCCACCAAAATCCTCAAGAAAACGGCCATTGTCCGCGAGTTTTCCCAACTGGCCCCTTGGGATGAGGAGGGCATTCTCCAGCAGGTGCAGCGGGAAGCTGAACAACGGGATCTGGCCCTCAGCCCGGCAGCCGCCCAGAAATTGGCCGAGGCGGTGGGCAATGACTCCCGTCGCTTGGCGATGGAATTGGAAAAGCTGGCCCTGTTTACGGCAGGTCAACAGGATCCCATTTCTCCTGAACAAGTCGAGGCGTTAGTTCCCGCCAGCGCCTACAACAGCTTTCAATTGGCGGGATCCCTGCGCAAAGGGAATCTGGAACAAGCCCTACGCATCTTGACCCATCTGCTGGATCACAACGAGCCGGCCCTGAGGATTCTGGCGGTGTTGGTAGGCCAATTTCGCACCTGGCTATGGGTGCGGCTGCTGCTGGATCAGGGAGAACGGGATCCCAAAGTCATCGCCCAGAAAGCAGAAATCGGGAATCCCAATCGGGTTTACTTTCTGCAAAAAGAGGTGGGATCCCTGAAGACCACAGCTTTACTGAAAGCAATGCAGCAGCTTTTGCAATTGGAATACAACCTCAAGCAAGGACAGCCGGAACGAGATGCCTTTCAAGAAGCGCTGATCCAAATCGTGGCTATATTGGGTGAAGGCCGAGCTCAGAGCAAGTAGAGCAGAATAAACAGCACAACCCAAACCCCATCCACAAAGTGCCAGTAGATCTCAGCAGCTTCGACGCCAAAATGATGTTGAGCGCTGTAGTGGCCGGGTTTAAAGGAGCGCCAGAGCACCGCCAAAATGAACAGCAACCCTGCCAGCACGTGAAGACCATGAAACCCCGTTAAAACATAGAAGGTGCTGGCAAACAAATTGGTGGTGAGGCCAAACTCCAGGTTGCTGTACTCATAGAGTTGCCCTGCCAGGAAAACCGCCCCCATCAGCGCTGTGAGGGCAAACCACAGCCGCAGACCCCTGACATCATCGGCCTTGATGGCCGACCCAGCTTTGTGAATGACGAAGCTGCTGGAGAGCAAGATCACCGTGTTGATCCCAGGCAAAAGCAATTCCCGCTCTGGGGTTCCCTCCGGCGGCCACACCGGGGCGGTGAGGCTATAGGCCAGGTAGGCCATGAACAGCCCTAGGAAAAGACAGCCTTCTGCCACCAAAAACATCAAGATGCCAAAGACGCGATGATCTGGGTGCTCAGCGTGGGCAGTGTGGGCCCTTGAGTGGCCAACCATCAGCGTTTCAGAGGCAAGGGATCCTTGCATATTCCTTTCCACCTAAATTCCTGAATTCCTGAGACTTCTTGAGGCTGTACAAGCAGCCCAGCCAAGACTGGAATACCCAGTGAGCAGGGGATCAGCCGCCCACCGGGCATCCGGCCTGCTAAGAAGAAGTAGGCTCCGCTTCCGCCAGTGCCAGCTCCCGCAAGCTCTGCAACTGAGCAGCAAAGTAGTCCAGCGTCTCTTTGCTGTGCAAGCCGTAGTCGTAGGGGCCAGTTAGCAGAATGGGATCCCCATAAAAGTTGTGATGGGGCGGGGGAGAAGAAGTTGTCCACTCCAGTGTCAGGGCCTGCCAAGGATTATCCCCAGCTTTTGGCCCGGCCACCCAGGAGTAGATGGCGTTAACCAAAAAGGGCAGGGTGGAAATGGCCAGAACAAAGGCCCCCACCGAGCTGATCCAGTTGAGGTCGGCAAATTGGGGATCGTACTGGGCCACCCGGCGGGGCATCCCCATCAGGCCCAGCTTGTGCATCGGCAAGAAGCACATGTTAAGGCCGACAAAGGTCAACACAAAGTGCACCCGCCCCCAAAACTCGTTCAGCAGCCGCCCCGTCATCTTGGGGAACCAGTGGTAGATGCCGGCATAGATCCCAAAGACGCTGCCGCCAAACAACACGTAGTGTAGGTGGGCCACCACAAAGTAGGTGTCGTGAACGTGGATATCCAGAGGCACCGAGGCGAGGATAATCCCGCCCAAGCCGCCGATCACAAACATCGAGACAAAACCCATGCCAAACAGCATGGCCGAGCGGAAGTGGATCTTGCCGCCCCACAAAGTGGCCAGCCAGCTAAACACCTTGATCCCAGTGGGAACGGCAATGGCCATGGTGGCGATCATGAAGAACACCCGCATCCAGTCAGGGGTGCCACTGGTGAACATGTGGTGAGCCCAGACGATCAACCCCAAAAAGCAGATGGCCAAGCTGGAGTAGGCGATGGCCTTGTAGGCAAAGATGGGCTTGCGGGCATGCACCGGCAAAATCTCGGAGATCATGCCAAAGACCGGCAAGATCATGATGTAAACCGCCGGGTGGGAGTAGAACCAGAACATGTGCTGGTACACCACCGGATCCCCGCCGCCGCTGGGGTTAAAAAAGGCCGTGCCCGCCAACAGGTCAAAGCTAAGCAAAATCAATGCACCGGCCAAAACCGGTGTTGCAATGAGGGTGAGAACAGAGGCTGCCAGCATGGCCCAACAAAACAGCGGCATGTCTTCCATCTTCATGCCGGGCATGCGCATCTTCAGAATGGTGGTGATGAAGTTCACGGCTGCCAGGATGGAAGAGGTTCCTGCCAGCAAAATGCTCAGGATCCAGAGTTCTTCCCCCACCTTGCCGCTGATCAAGCTGAGGGGGGGGTAGGAAGTCCAGCCGGCAGCCGGAGCCTCTATGAACAGGCTGGCCAAAAGCAGGATCCCTGTGGGCGGAACCAGCCAAAAGGCCACTGCATTCAGCTTGGGGAAGGCCATATCCCGCGCCCCGATCATCAGCGGTACCAGGTAGTTGCCAAAGCCCCCCACCAAAGCAGGCACGATCCACAAAAAGATCATGATCGTGGCGTGCAGGGTAAAGGCACCGTTGTACCGCTCAAAGCCGAGAAAGTCGGCCTCTGGAGTAGCCAGCTCTGCCCGTACTGCCGTCGCCAGCGCCCCTCCCACCAAGTAGAAGAAAAAGGTGGTCACCAAGTACTGGATCCCGATGACCTTGTGATCGGTGGAGAAGGTAAAGAAGCGCCACCAAGGCTCAGCAGGAAGTTCAAGTTCAACCTTCGGTGCAGCAACAAGTCTTGAGCTGTCTTGCAGCTGGGTCATTGCACAAAAGCTCCTATATCGCGTTGGCAGAATGTTGTTCCCACAAGCGCAGGCCAAAGGGGCGTCAGGGATCCCGGCTAGCCTGCGGAAGGAAGGGATCCAGAATGGGACTGGAGAGACTTCAAATCTGAGGGGGAGACGCCCAAACGCTGGTGGTGGACATGGGCAAAGGCAGACTCGGCCTCAGGGGAGCCTGGCCGAGGAGAGGGATGGACTGGCGAGAAATCTGAAACGAGGGCCAAGGTGCTGCCCTCGCCACGGGCGGCCAAAACTTGCTCCTGCTGCCAGCGCTCGAAGTCTTCCGGCGTATCCACAAACAATTGCCCTGCCATCACCCCATGATAGGGGCCGCACAGCTCTGCGCAGACAATGGGGTACTGCCCCAGTTGGGTAGGCACAAACTCCAGGTGGGTCTCTCGGCCCGGGATCACATCCTGCTTGAGGCGAAACTGCGGCACCCAGAAGGCATGGTTCACATCCAGAGCCGTCATATCCAAGCGCACCCGCTTGTTTAGAGGAAGGTGCAGCTCGCTGGCCACCAGGCCGGAATCCGGGTAGGTGAACATCCAAGCATATTGCATGCCCTGCACTTGGACGACCAGATCCGGCTGGCCCATTTCCTTCCCGGGTAGCACTACAGGGGTATAAGCGTAGCCGGGATCCCCCGCCTCAGCTTCGTGGGAAGACTCCATCGCCATGGCTGCGTGGATATGGCCGCCGACATCAGCACCCCCGTAGATGGCCTGGTAAACATCCAAGCTGGCCAAGCCTAACCAAAGAATGATCACCGCCGGCACCGCCGTCCACACGATCTCCAACAGCACGTTGCCGTGGCTGGGATCCCCGTCGCCTTTGTCGCCTCGCCGCTTGCGGTAGCGGACAATACAGTAGAGAAGTACACCCTGTACCACCAAAAAGATCCCTGTGGCAATGGTTACAGTGCTGTTGAAGAGGCTGTCGAACAAGGGGGCTGATTCGGCAGCAGATTCGGGAAGCAGATGGTGGTTTTGCCCGTACCAAAGGCTGGCAAGGGTCAGGAGGATCCCCATAGCCACCAAGATGATGTTGCTCAGCGCACTCACGACTGCTTTTCCCCAATACAAAGAGCGTCCATCCTAGCAGATAATCTGCTCACAGCGTCTGCAAACTACCTTGCTCAACTTAATCCGTCGTTTTTTACTGTTGCCGTTTTTTAATTTTGTTTGCATTGTTTACGGAGTTTACAAAGTTTTCCGATTGTAGAGTCTGCTTCGCTGCGCACGGCTTCTCCACTGGTATCAGATAGTAGTCTGCGGGAGAGAGAAACCCTGCAGGCTTATGGATCTCTTCAGGATCTTTCAGGGTGAGCAGTGACGAGGCGGAGCTTTGGTTCCGAGATTTTCGGCAGACCTGTGTAAGGGCGGTACCACATTGAAGGCCGGCTCTGGTTGAGGGTCATCTCTCCAAGCTGAGATTTTTGCTGGCTGTAGACTGAGGTAGGGTGGGATAACCCCGCAATTGGGCTGGTTTGGACAGGTTTTCTCTCTTTAATCTCTGCTTCTGTTTAATCTCTGCTTCGCTTTCCCCAATGTCTTCTCCCCATTCACTGGCGACCTTGCTATCTGATCCAGGGGATCCCTTGCCGATCCAGACTCCATCAACGGTCTCGGAATTGGCCGGAATCTTAAAGGAGTGCCAAGGGCGGAAAGTGCTGCCGCTGGGGCAGGGGAGCAAGTGGGGCTGGGCCCACTCTGTGGAGCCGGTGGATTTGGTTCTCAGCACGCGCGGCTTACGCCGGCTCATCGACCATGCGGCTGCTGATCTCACCGTCACGGTGGAAGCTGGCATGACTTTGGCGGAACTGCAACACATCTTGGCCGAGCGGGGGCAATGGTGGCCGGTGGATCCCCTCTATCCGGAGCGGGCTACCCTGGGGGGCATTATCGCCACTGCCGATACGGGTTCTCTGCGCTGGCGTTACGGCGGGATCCGCGACTTGCTGCTGGGCATAGCCTGGGTGCGGGCGGATGGGGAGGTGGCCAAAGCGGGCGGGCGGGTTGTTAAGAATGTTGCCGGCTATGACCTGATGAAGCTGTTCACCGGATCCTTGGGCAGCTTGGGAATTTTGACCCAGGTGAGCCTACGGCTTTACCCGTTGCCGGCAGCTCAGTCTGCTTTGCTGGCTACAGGATCCCTGCCGGAGCTGGAGGTTTTGTGTCGGCAGGTGCTGACCGGCCCCGTTAACCCTGTGGGGGTGGATCTCTGGCTGAGGGCAGAGGGATCCCAAGTTTGGCTCAGCTTTCACGGCTCGGAGCGAGCAATCGCCCAACAGATGGCCCAAACGCGGCGGCTGGCCCCTGCAGGGCTGACTTTGCAGGAAGTGAATCCCGACTCTCTGCCCCTGCCTCAACCCGGCTCAGGGGCGGTGCTGGCCAAGTTCGGGTGCCTGCCCAATCAGAGCCTGGCAACATTGGAGCAGTTTCAAACCCTGTTTCCTGGGGCTCAGGTGCAACTGCACCGAGGCTGTGGGCTAGGGCGGGCTTGGCTGGTTCAGCCAGAAGTGGGATCCCTGATGCAACTGCAGCGCTACCTCAAGTCCGCAGGCGGATTTCTCCTGCTTCTGGAGGCGCCGCCGGCTCTGAAGAAGGCTCTTGCCCATGACTTTGGCCCGGCTGCAAGTCTGATGCGCAAGCTGAAGCAGCACTTCGACCCCGCCGGCACCTTCAGCCCCAGCTTGATATAGGCACTGCCCCTGTCACCGCTCCTTCCCCGGGATCCCTCTGGCCAAACGTCTTGTTCCGGTGCATGATAGATCTATAAGAAATTGAAACATTTCTTAACATCATTTCTCAGTATCTCAGTGTCAAAGCTAAGAGAGGGATCAGCATGAGCATCGAGTGGCAACGGATACTCCGCATTGGGGTGGGCTTTTGCCTTGGGCTGTTGATTGCGGTGGGTGGGGGATCCCTGACCTGGGCGCAACCTGCCCTGCCGGTGGTGCCGATGGAGCTGCCTCAGCCGCCCGTGCCGGTCTTGGACTTGGCGGATCAGTTGACCAGCAATCAGGAAGCTCAACTGGCCCAGCATCTGAACAAGTTAGAGCAAGACACCGGCTGGAAGCTGCGGGTGCTGACTCAGTTTGATCAAACTCCAGGCCGTCAGGTGAAAGAGTACTGGGGCTTGAATGAGCGCAGCGTTCTGATGGTGGCGGATCCCAGGGGGGGCAACTTACTGGCGTTTAATGTGGGGGATGCTGTGCGCGAGATCTTGCCACGTACCTTTTGGATTGAGCTGCAATCTCGCTTTGGCAACCAATTCTATGTGCGGGAGCACGGCACCCACCGCGCCATCTTAGAGACCGTTGATGTCTTGGATCGCTGCTTTCATCAGGGAGGCTGCCGCGTGGTGCCCGGCCTGCCTCAGGAGCAGTGGATCCTAACGCTGGTGACCTCGATTTTGGGCGGGATTGTCTTCGGGTTTGCCGGCAAGCCCCGCCATGCGGAGGAGCTGTTTAACTGGCGTTGGGCCTTGCTCATTTCTCCCCTGTGGTTCATTCTGTTCGGGGCCTTCGGTATCGGGCCGGTGGTCACACGCACGCAGGATTGGATCCCGGTGTTGCGCAACGTCTTGGGGTTTCTGGCAGGGGCTTTGGTGATCTACCTGGCTCCCATTGCTCGCCCGGCAGTGGATCGGCAGTAGCTGACTCGTGAAGTCGGCTGGGCGTCCTTCCCTGCGAGCCTCAGTTCGCAGGGGACAAATGCTAGAATCGGTGAGCAGAAATTGCTGGTGTAGCTCAGTTGGTAGAGCACTCGACTTGTAATCGAGCGGTCGTCAGTTCGAATCTGACCATCAGCTTCTGGTGCCATGGAACTTGGCTCTGCTGTCTCCTCTCGCTGAAGCCGAACTCAGCTTCTACACTGGTGGTTAGATTGGCATTAGCGGGATCCCTGGGCCTTACCGGCAAAAGGCCAAGGCCGATCCCTGCTCAGTTTGGCATGCCTACTCAGCCGATTGGGTTGTTCTCCTGATTCTCCTTGGATGTCTATGTCCGGTCTCCCAGCCGCTACGGTTCGTCGATTGCAAAAGCTGCCCCAGGTGCCCTCGGTGTGGGAAGGGGATCGCCACAAGCTCTCAGGATCGCCACCCATGGGATCCCAAACGGAAGGGGAGTGCATTCTTTGGGTAGATGGCGTTCAGGGCGTGGTACGGGCCATGGAGGTGGTGCCCGCCGATTCTGGCTTTGAGCCGATGGTGCGAACCTTGATCATGGCTATGGAGCGGCCCCATGCTGCCCCACCTGCTCGTCCCCAGAAGATCATCGTGCGGGATCGAGAGGTGCAATTTTTCTTGCGCGGCATCCTGCACGAGCTGGACATCAAGGTGGAATGCCAGCCGGAATTGCCTCTGATCGACGAGATCCTGCAGAGCTTTGAAGAGGCCAACGAGCGGATCCCTCCCCCTCTGCCGGAACACTATGTTGAGTTGCTGGCCGGCAAAGCCCTTACCCTCTGGCGAGATGCTCCCTGGGATTACCTAGAGGATCACCAAATCTTGGCCATCGACCTAGATCACTGGGACATCCAAACCCTTTATGTCTCGGTGATGGGGCGGTTGGGCATGGAGTATGGGGTGCTTTTTTATCGCTCGCTGCCCTCTCTTAAACAGTTTCGCCAGGATGCGGCCCAGCCGGCCACTCCCGAAGAAATGGAGGAGGCTTTCCTCAGGCAAGATTGTCTCTATCTCACCTTCCAAGCTCGCAATCCTGAACTTAACGAACTGCCGGATCTGGACTTGGCAGATTTGGATCCTGAGGAAGTTGAGCCGAACTTTGGCACCATTCACCCCCTGGAAGGCTTGCGCGTGACTTTGCAGGAGGACGAGGCAGCGGTCTTATCGGTGGCCTTGGAAGCCTTGCATCGCTTCTTCAAGCAGTACCACCGCAAGCTGGAAGATGACTTTCGCTCCTATCAAGGTCGGTACCGCATTCCCAACCCCCAAGAGAAGGGAGCAACCCTTTCGGTGCAGGTGCGCACTCTGCCGGACGTGGCTGAAGAGCTGCTGCAGCTGGAAGGGGAGGAGGAAGAACCTGCCCAAACCCTGCTGCGGGATGATTTGGTGCCGGAAGGGGCGCAGATAGGTCTGGGGGTCTTGCCGTGGACAACGGTGGAAATGCTGCGGCGCACGGGGCAATGGCATCCCCTCCCCCAAAGCAAGCTGGTGAAAAATGGAGAAGGGCTGCCGGTGGTGATTGTGCGCACCTCTCGATCAAAAGCAAAGCAGCTCATCGAGAATTTGCGTGGGGAGGGCGGGCCCCAGGGCGTTTGTTTCAACACAGGGGTGGATCCCTTCGATGGCGATCGCTACGACTTGGAAATTGTGCAAACGGGCAATCGCGATCTGCACCTGTTTGGAGAGTTTCCCGAAGATGATCCCGTTCACTCCATGGCTCGCAAGCGCTGGGAGCGGCGTTGCCGGGATACGGGTGGCTATTGCGGCTTGGTGGTGGCGATGGGGGTGAATTCTACGCGCCCAGAGCTGCAAGTGCGCCACATTCTGGCCTTGTTTGAGATGCAGGCTTTGAACCCAACGGGACTGGGACTGGGGCCGATGGTGCGGATTAGCCGACAATTGCACTTGCCTTGACCGTCCAGATGGAGGCAGGTTAGGTGCTGCTGGTAACCTGAGCAACTTTCTCCCAGCCGGGATCCCTTCTTTCTATGCTCTGGCAGGTTTACCGGGCGGTGATTCGGTTTTTCCAGGGATCCACGCTATCTTGGCTCTGGTTCTCTCCTGGGTGCTGACCGGCAAAATAGCTCGACAAAGCATCTCGACAAAGCATACAGTGGCCCTATCATCTGGGGGCTCTGGTATTGACCCTCAGCTAGAAATCGCAGGAGCCCCGCACTGTACCCGTAGGGTCAGTGCCGGGAGGAATGCGCTTTGA